>NZ_JBWKXF010000018.1:0-96036 GCF_059422645.1 Pseudomonas sp. GW821-FHT01C01
CGCGAATGCGGTGTGCCAGCCACCTATTGGTCAACTGACAGTCCGCATTCGCGAGCAAGCCCGCTCCCACAGGGTATTGCGTTTAAATGTTGAGCAGTTGCAGGCGCTCGCGGATCGAAGCCTCGATCCCGGCTTCATCCAGCCCACACTCGGCCAGCATTTGCGCAGGCTTGGCGTGTTCGACGTAAATGTCCGGCAAGCCCAGGTGCAGCATCGACTTGAGGATGTTCTCGCGAGCGAGGAATTCGCTGACCGCGCCACCGGCACCGCCCATGATCGCGTTTTCTTCGACGGTCACCAGTAGCTCGTGGCTGCCAGCGATTTCGCGCACCAGCGCTTCATCCAGCGGCTTGACGAAACGCATGTCGACCACGGTCGCATCCAGCGTCTCGGCGACCTTCAGGGCTTCGGCCAGTTGCACGCCGAACACCAGCAGGGCGACTTTGCTGCCCTGGCGGCGAATCACGCCCTTGCCGATCTCGATCGGTTCGAGGTCTTTCTCGATGTTCGCGTTCGGGCCATTGCCGCGTGGATAGCGCACGGCCGCCGGGCCTTCATACAGGTGACCGGTGGTGAGCATTTTGCGCAGCTCGTTTTCATCGCTCGGGGTCATCACCAGCATGCCCGGGATGCAGCGCAGGAACGACAGGTCGAAGCTGCCCGCATGGGTCGGACCGTCTTCGCCCACCAGACCTGCACGGTCGATGGCGAACAGGACGTCGAGATTCTGCACGGCGACGTCATGCACCAACTGGTCGTAGCCGCGCTGCAGGAAGGTCGAATAGATCGCCACTACGGGTTTGGCGCCTTCGCAAGCCATGCCGGCCGCGAGGGTGACGGCGTGCTGCTCGGCAATGGCCACGTCGAAGTAGCGCAGCGGGAAGCGTTCGCTGAACGCGACCAGGTCCGAGCCTTCCTTCATCGCCGGGGTAATCCCGACCAGGCGCGGATCGGCAGCCGCCATGTCGCACAGCCATTCACCGAATACACCGGAATATTTCGGCCCGCTGGCCTTTTTCGGCGCGGCAGCCGGGGCATCCAGCGGTTCGAGTTTGGTGATGGCGTGGTAACCGATCGGGTCGACTTCCGCCGGGGCGAAGCCTTTGCCTTTCTTGGTGACGATGTGCAGAAACTGCGGGCCTTTCAGATCGCGCATGTTGCGCAGGGTGGCGATCAGGGTCGGCAGGTCGTGGCCATCGATGGGGCCGATGTAGTTCCAGCCCAGCTCTTCGAACAGCGTGCCGGGAACCAGCATGCCTTTGGCATATTCTTCGGTCCGGCGAGCGATTTCCCAGGCCCCGGGCAGGCGCGACAGCACTTTCTTGCTGCCTTCGCGCATGCTCGCGTAGGTGCGGCTGGAAAGGATCTTCGCCAGATAGTTCGACAAACCGCCGACGTTGCGCGAGATCGACATGTCGTTGTCGTTGAGGATCACCAACATGTTGGCGTCCACTTCCGGCGCATGGTTCAGCGCCTCGAACGCCATGCCCGCGGTCAACGCGCCGTCGCCGATCACCGCGATGGCCTTGCGATCACTGTTTTGCAGGCGGGCGGCAATCGCCATGCCCAGCGCAGCACTGATCGACGTGCTGGAGTGGCCGACGCCAAAGGTGTCGTACTCGCTCTCGGAGCGGCGCGGGAAGGCAGCGACGCCGTCCTTTTGGCGCAGGGTGCCCATGCGCTCGCGACGACCGGTGAGGATCTTGTGTGGATAAGCCTGATGACCCACGTCCCACACCAACCGGTCGTCCGGGGTGTCGAAGACGTAATGCAGCGCGATGGTCAGCTCGATCACACCCAGGCCGGCACCGAAATGCCCACCGGTCTGGCCGACCGTGTAGAGCAATTCCAGGCGCAACTCATCGGCCAGGGTTTCCAGCTCGGCTTCGCCTAACCGGCGCAGGCCGTCCGGCGTGTTCGCGCGGTCGAGCAGGGGCGTGGTTGGGCGCTTGCGGGGAATCTCATGAAACGTCGTGGGCATCAGGCGAATCGTTATAGGTATAAAAGATGCGGCAGTTTACCTGATGCTTCGTCCCCTGCCCACGCGTTGGTTTTTTTTGGCGGATACGCCGTCAACTGCGGCGATCGACGATATACCGGGCCAGATCACGCAATGGCTCGGCCGCCGCGTCAAACGGTCGCAGGGCGTGCAGGGCCTGGTCGCGCAACTCCAGGGCATAGGCTTTGGCGGCGTCGAGGCCGAGCAGGGCCGGGTAGGTCGGTTTGTCCCGGGCAATGTCGGCGCCCTGGCGTTTGCCGAGGGTTTCGGTATCGCTTTCGACGTCGAGAATGTCGTCCTGGACCTGAAATGCCAGGCCGATGGCCTGTGCATAAGTCTGCAGGGACTTGAGTTCGTCTTTCTCGGCACGGCCGCTGGCCAGGGCACCGAGTTTGACGCTGACTTCGATCAACGCGCCGGTCTTGTGCCGATGCATGTATTCCAGGGCTTTCTGGTCGAGCTTCAGGCCGACCGAGCCGAGGTCGATGGCCTGACCGCCGACCATGCCCGCCGGGCCTGCCGCCAGTGCCAGGGCGCTGACCATTTGCAGGCGGATTTCGGCCTCAGAAGTGCTCAGGCGTGGGTCGAGCAGGGCGCTGAAGGCCAGGCTCTGCAAACCGTCGCCGGCGAGGATCGCGCAGGCTTCATCGAATTTTTTGTGGGTGGTGGGCTGGCCGCGACGCAGATCGTCATCGTCCATGGCCGGCAAATCGTCATGCACCAGCGAGTAGGCGTGGATCAGTTCCACCGCACAGGCCGCGCCGTTGGCCTGCTCGGGTTTGCCGCCCAACGCTTCGCACGCGGCGTAGGCCAGCAGTGGACGCACGCGTTTGCCGCCATTCATCACGCTATAGCGCATGGCCTCGTACAGCCGCGCCAGCTCTGGGCTCGGTGCCGTGAACAGGGTTTCCAGGGCCGCATTGACGCGGGCCTGACTGGTTGCCGAGTACGCTGCAATCATTCTGGCTGATCCGCGTCGAAGGGTTCCTCGGCCAACTCGCCATCACGCTCGAGCAGTACCTGAACCTTTTGCTCGGCCTGGGCCAGCGCCGCCTGGCAATCGCGGGTCAGACCGATGCCTTGCTCGAAAGCGGCCAGCGAGTCTTCCAGCGACAATTCGCCATTCTCCAGACGCTCCACCAGCGTTTGCAGGTCGGCGAGGGACTGTTCGAAATCCAGTGCAGCTTTTTTGCGGGCCATGGCGGCGATTTCCGGTTGACGTTAAACCGGCGCGACACTAGCAGATAGGGGGTTTATGGGCAAATGAGCGGGGTGTTTGACAGGTGGAAAGCGCAGCTCTGTGGCGAGGGAGCTTGCTCCCGCTGGGTCGCGGAGCGGCCCCAAAACCAGCCACCCTGATTTTCATGCGTATTTGGGCCTGCTTCGCAAGCCAGCGGGAGCAAGCTCCCTCGCCACAGAAATCAGGAGTCCTTCACATCGGGATATTTGATCTGGTAGCGAGTGCTGCGCCCGCCACCGGGCAGGCGTTGCAGGCAGTCTTTGTTCAGCAGTTCGGCCAAATGACGGGTTGCGGTCGCTTTGGATACTTTGGCGACGGCTTGGTATTGAGCCGCACTGATGCCGTGCTCGAAGCCCCTTTCGCCGCCATCGAGCAAGCGATTCAGTACCTTGGTTTGTTCGGCCGACAGCTCGGATCTTTGGTGCGCCTGCCAGAATCGCGCCTTGCCCAGCACACTGTCGATCCGCGTCATGGCTTGTTGCAGGCTGCGCAGAAGAGTTTGCATGAACCACTCCAGCCACTCAGTGACATCGGTCGTAGCCTTTTGACTCGTTTCCAATACCCGGTAATAACCGGTGCGATCTTCAAGAATGCTTGCCGACATTGCGTAAAAACGAATCGCTTGAGCCTCGCCCTGCGCCAATGCCAGGTCGGTGATGGTGCGCGTAAGGCGGCCATTGCCGTCGTCAAAAGGGTGGAGCGTGACAAACCAGAAGTGTGCGATGCCAGCACGCAGCAATGGGTCGAGCCGGGCCTGACTTCGGCCGCTCTCAAACCAGTCGAGGAAGATTTCGAGTTGACGTTCAAGGCCAGGTCGAGGCGGCGCTTCGAAGTGCTCGGTTGGCTTATCGAGACGACCTGAGACGACCTGCATCGGTTCATCGCCTCGCAATGCACCGACACGAATTGCCCGGGCGGCAAGGTCGCCGTCCTGTTCCGGAAACAACCATTCATGCCAGTTCAGCAAACGATCCAGCGTCAGCGGCTCGGCAAAATGCTGCGTAGCATCGAGCATCAATTGCGCAAGACCTTCACTGCGTTGGCTAACCCTGTCGCCATCAACCAGATCCAGACCCAAGCGTCGAGCCAGCGACGAACGAACGGAGCCAACATTCAGTTGTTCACCTTCAATGGCCGATGAGGTGACGATGTTTTGCAGCAACGCATCCAGCTCACTTTGTGCACTCAGCGAACTGCCCACGGAACTGGCCATGCCCATTAACCGACCTTGCGCTTGAACGCACTCGCGTAACAAGGGCGCCAAGCGTTCGGCATTCCAGGTGAAACTCGGCCAATCGGGCTGTTGCCATATCCATCGAGGGGTCATGAACTTGATGCTCTAGAGGAGGGTGAGCCGATTAGAAAGGCTATTCGGCTCACATGATGAGCCGAATATGACGAATATTCGGCTCACCGTCCACCGTGAGTCGTGAATCCATCCGCACTTTGCGACACATCCGATTGTTAAAAAACACCCGACTGGCTAACCTTCGCGCCATCTACGACCCAACGGTCACGGGTCTTTCAGACGAAACGCAGTATCCACATCTGTAACGCGCCGAGGATCAGGCGCAAGGTTTCGTCATGCATGGCAGGAGGCATCACATGCGCTCATTTCTTTTGCTGCTGATCGGGTTGGCTATCGCGCCCGTGATTCTGGCCGCGCCGGGTGCCGAGTTATCGGAACCGGTAGGGGGCTGGCGTTACAACGGCTTGCTGGACCGTAGCGAAAACCCGCAAGTCGCCTATCCCACCCCGCCGATTGACCGAGGCGTGCAGCGCAATCGCACGATGATCGACGGCCGGCTCAAGGCTCTCGGCACTCAACGCGGGCCACACACCCTGGCGGTCAACGGCAATCCGCTGAACCTCTATACCGACGAGCAAGGGCGTTTCGCCCGGCCGTATGCGTTTGGTGCCGGTTCCAACAGCGTCGAAGTGCGCAGTGCCGAAGGTCAGTCCCTCAAGCGTGTGCAATTCTATGAAGCCAACAACCTGCGCACACCGGCAAGGATTCGCGTGGTGCTGGGTTGGGACGATCCGAAGGCCGAACTCGACCTGCACATCATTACGCCGGACGGCCAGCATGCCTTTTGGGCGCACTCGGCCTTGACCAACGGCGGCGGCCTCGACCCAGACGGCGTCGATGGCCCGGGTCCGGAAATGTTCACCATGACCGCACCGCTGCATGGCACCTATCTGGTTTACGTGAACTATTGGGGCAACTTCGGCAGCGGCGGCTATAACTTCGATGAGACCAGCAACCAGAACGAGGTGATTACCTCGCAGATCAACCTGGTGCTCAACGAAAATACCGTCGATGAAAAACGCGAGACGTTTATCGTGCCCCTGCGCGCAATCGGCGACCTGCTGCTGGTCAAGACTTTCAACTACTAAGCATCCCCGCTCCACGGATGAACATCGGGTTTTGTGAACATGAGTGATAGCGCTGTTACTCCGGCCGCTGGCGGTCCAGCGGCCAAACCTTCCCTGCATTGGCCGACGCTGCTGATCGGGATATGCCTGATCGTTGGCGTGGCCGGTGGGTTGGGGTGGTTAATGCACAAGCCCAAGGCCCCGGCACCTGTGTTGGCCAGTGACAAATTGGGCATGAGCCGCCCGGATGGCTTGCTGGAAACCCATTCCCTGAGCCAATTGCCCAAGGACCTGCTGGCAGTGCCGTTCCTCAAGGAAACCCTGACCGAAGATTTCGTCTTCTATTACGAAACCCACGCCGATCGCCTGGGTTTGATTGGCAGCTTGCGGCGGATCATCTACGAACATGACCTGAAGTTGCAGGACACCCTGATCGAGCAACTGTTCGATCAGCCTGCCGACGTAGCGTTGTGGCGCGGGGCGGATGGGCGGCTCAAGGATTTCCTGCTGGTGATGGATCGCGGCGGGCTGGCCAAGGTGCTGGAGCCGCTGGCCAAAGTGGTGCTGGACGACTCGCAATTGAGCAAAGTCGCTGACGTCAAAGTCGGTACCGACGATGTGGCGCTCTATCAACTCAACTACAACGCCAGCAAAGCGCTGCTGTTCGCGTCCCATGGCGACAAACTGGTGGTGCTGTCCAATCCGGCGAAACTCTACGACCCGCAAAGCGGTGCTGCACAGGAAAGCGGCAGCGTTTCGACCCAAGCCATCGCAGCCCTGCTCAAAGGCGACAAACTGTTCCCCGAAGCTTTCGGCCTGCCACCGCGTGCGCCGCAGGTGAAGCAACGCCTGTCGGTGAACGCCAGTGTGCTGGCCATGGGTTACCAGCGTTTCATTCCGAACTTCGCCGGCCTGCGTTTTGACATGGACGACAAGGGCTGGCACAGCTTTCTGGCCATGGATGAACTGGAGAATCAGCCGGACTTCGATTTCAAACCGATCTGGCAAGCCATGCCCATGGGCGCCAGCGCTTGCGTGGCGTTGCCGCTGGCTGCCGAACAACAGCAACCGCTGCTGGTGAAACTCGGTGCCGAGGAGAAGGTGGCCCAAGCATTGACTGAACACATGGCCGGTGCGGCGGGCTTGTGCTGGTATGCCGATTCGCGGCTGTACACGCCCTTGCTGGTGGCCAGCCTCAACGATGACGACAGCGGCAAACTCGATGGGGATTTGGGCAGCCTGTTCGGCTCGATGGTCGGCGCCTACGAGAACAACGTCGAAGACGGTGCCTTCCCGGTGCTGGAAAAGCAGGAAGGCCAGAGCCACCAGTGGCAACGTCAGGTCAGCTCCAGTTTCGGTCCCTATGCGGCCAAGGAAGCTGAAGACCCTGACGCCATCACCGGCAAGGCGTTCATGAAAGTCAGCCTGGCGCGGCACGGTTCGACGTTGCTGTTTTCCCTCGACGACAAGCTGGTGGACAAGGCCCTCGGCACCCTCGACAAACGCTTCCCGCCGATGGCCGACGTGGTGCCCAAAGACCTGCTGATGCCGGTCTATTTCGGCCCGGATTCGATGGCGCAACTGATGCAGCAGGAAACCCTCGACAGCCTGCCCCAGGACATGGAACCGGTGTTCTACAACGCTGCGCAATCCTACCTGATCCCGAAACTGCGCAAGCTCGGCGGCTACGGTAAATACGCCCTGACCTTGCCCGAAGGCAGCGAGCCAGATGGCCACTGGCAGTGGCTGCCGCTGGAGTGGAAAGCGCTGTGACGGCATTGATCCGCAGTCTCGGCCTGCTGGCATTGTTGCTGAGCGCAGGTGCCCGCGCTGTCGAGACACCGCCGCTTGACCCGCAGCAGTCCCAGGTGTTCCGCGCCTGGTTCGTGCGCATCGCCCAGGAGCAATTGAGCCAGGGGCCGAGCCCGCGCTGGTATCAGCAGGACTGCGCCGGCCTGGTGCGTTTTGCCGCCAATGAAGCGCTGAAAGTCCATGACGACAAATGGCTGCGCAGCAATGGCCTGTCCAATCGTTACCTGCCGCCGGAGCTGCAATTGAGTGACGCCCAGCGCGGTCTTGCGCAGCAATGGCAGCAGGGCGGCGGCAAGGTCGGGCCGTACGTCAATGCGATCAAATTGATCCAGTTCAACAGCCGTCTGGTCAGCCGCGATGTGTCACAGGCGCGACCGGGCGACCTGATGTTTTTCGATCAGGGCGACGACCAGCACCTGATGATCTGGATGGGCCGCTACATCGCCTATCACACCGGCACCACCACACCCACTGACAACGGCATGCGTTCGGCAAGCCTGCAGCAACTCATGACATGGAAGGACACCCGATGGATACCCGACGCAGCCAACCCCAACTTCATCGGCGTCTATCGATTGAATTTTCTCTCCCAATGACCGGTGCCCGCATGCTGCGTTTTCTGTCCCTGATGTTGGTATTGGTATTGCCATTCTCAGCTGTTCACGCCGAAGACAGCGTTCCATCCAGCGGCTATACGCCGGTGGCCGGCGAGAGTTTTTTCTTGCTGGCCGACAGCAGTTTTGCCAGCGATGAACAGGCGATGGTGCGCCTCGAAGCACCGGGCCGCGACTATCGCCGGTTTCGCATGGAACCCTACGGCGGTGCCGACATTCGGGTGTATCGCATCGACAAACCGCTGGATTTCCTCAAGCGCCAGAAAAACCTGCACCGGGTGGTCAGCGATGGCCAGTTCAAGGGTGAGGGCCTGTCCAATACCCTCGCTTACCTGTGGGACAACTGGTATCGCAAATCCCGTCGAGTGATGCAGCGGGCGTTTTCCTACGAGTCACGTAAACAAGTCACCGAGGAAGTGCCGGAACTGAAGATGGGCAATGCGATGGCCGCGCCAACACCCTACGATGCGCAGCCGCAATTCGCGCTGATACCGGGTCTGCCGGTGGTCAGCCAGTTCCGTTATCCGTTGTGGCAGGCCAAGCCGATCCAGCCACCGACAGGGGTGAATCTGGCCGGGTCTTCCAGCGAGTTCGTCAGCGTTGCGCCGGGCAACGTGTACATCCCGTTGGGCAATCTCAAACCGGGTCTTTATCTGGTGGAAGCACTGATCGGCAAGTACCGCGCGACCACCATGGTGTTCGTCTCCAACACCGTGGCGGTGAGCAAGATTGCCGGTGACGAATTGCTGGTGTGGGCTGCGCGCAAACACGAAGGCAGCTCGGTGCCGAAGGTCAATGTGCTGTGGACCGATGGCCTCGGCGTAATGAGCAGCGGCGCCACGGATAGCGACGGCTTGCTGCGTCTGAAACACGTCAGCCCCGAGCGTTCGTTCGTGATCGGCGAGGACGAAGAGGGCGGGGTGTTCGTCTCAGAAAACTTCTACTACGACAGCGAAATCTACGACACCAAACTCTATGCCTTCACCGACCGGCCGCTGTATCGACCGGGGGATTGGGTGTCACTGAAAATCGTCGGGCGTGAATTCAAGAATGCCCGGGACTCGGTGCAGCCAAGCGCTGCCGATGTCAACGTGACTGTGCTCGATGCGACCGGCACGGCGCTGCAATCTCTCGATTTGAAGCTCGATTCCAAGGCAGGCACCCAAGGCCGATTCCAGTTGCCGGACAACGCCGTGGCCGGTGGTTATGAACTGCGTTTCACCTACAAGGATCAGACCTACAGCAGCGCCTTTCGCGTCGCCGAATACATCAAGCCGCACTTCGAGATTTCGCTCAATCTGGTCAAGCAGGATTACCGTACAGGCGAGCCGGTCAAGGGCAGCTTGGTGCTGCTGTACCCGGACGGCAAACCGGTGGCCAATGCGAAATTGAGCCTGAGCCTGCGCGCCCAACAGCTGTCGATGGTCGACAACGAACTGCAATACCTCGGGCAATTTCCGGTGGAGCTGACCAGCACCGAACTGACCACCGACGCCAAGGGCGGTGCGTCCCTCGACTTGCCGGCAGCGGAAAAACCGAGCCGCTACATGCTCACCGTGTTCGCCAGCGATGGTGCGGCGTATCGCGTGAAAACCACCAAGGAAATCCTCATCGACCGCGGTGCGGCGAATTTCCGCTTGAGCGCGCCCCAACGTTTCAGCGCGGTGGGTGACAAGGTTGCGTTCAGCTACGCCCGCGAAGGCGAGCAGGCCGACGCCGTTACGCCAGGCAGCTACGGCTGGGTGCGCCTGGAAGACCAGAGCACCGGCGAAGGCAAACTCACGGCAACCGACAAAAGCTTCACGCTGGCCTTTGACCGGCCGGGCACCTACAACCTCGCGCTCAAGGATGATCATGGCCGGGTGGTCGGCGCCACCGGCCATTCGGTTACCGGCGAAGGTGTCAAAGCCGTACCCGGCACCGTGGAAATCGTCCTCGACAAGCCCGAGTACATCGCAGGCGATGAAGCGCTGGCACTGATCACTTTCCCGGAACCCGTGAGCGATGCACTGCTATCCCTGGAGCGCGACAAGGTCGAAGCCACCGCGTTACTTTCCAAGGGTGGCGACTGGCTGAAGATGGAAAAACTCAGCGATACCCAATACCGCGCGCGCATTCCGGTGAAGGACGGTTTCGCGCCGAACCTGACCTTCTCGGTGCTGTACACCAAGGGCGGCCAGTACAGTTTCCAGAACGCCGGCATCAAGGTAATCACGCCTCAGATCGACGTGCTCATCGCCACCGATAAAGACACCTACCAGCCGGGCGAAACCGTCTCGGTGGACCTGAGTACCCGGTTCGCCGGCAAGCCGATTCCCGCGCATCTGACGGTCAGCGTGGTCGATGAAATGGTCTACGCCCTGCAACCTGAGGTCGCGCCGAGCATCGACCAGTTCTTCTATCACCCACGACGCAACAATGTGCGCACCAGCGCCAGTCTGTCGTTCATCAGTTATGACGTCGCCTTGCCGGGCAGCCCCGGTGCACCGGGCAAAGCCAATCGCAGTGAGCGCGGCGTGAAAGTGCTGGAGCGGCCGCGTCGCGAGGATGTCGACACGGCTGCCTGGCAACCTGAATTGCTGACCGATGCCAACGGAAAGACCCGTTTCACCTTCAAGATGCCCGACTCCCTGACCCGCTGGCGCATCACCGCCAGAGCCATCGCCGATGACGGTCAGGTCGGGCAGAAGAAGCAATTCGTACGCTCGGAAAAACCGCTGTACCTGAAGTGGAGCGGCCCGACCCGATTCCGTGCCGGCGACAAACCGGACCTCGGTGTGTTCGCCTTCAGTCAGGCTGAGAACCCGGTCAAGGCCGAACTGGTGACCCGTTACGCCGGCAACGAACAGCGCGTGCCTGTGACCCTGAACAGCGGCATCAACTACATCCCGTTGCCGACCTTTGAACTGGCCAATGGCGAGTGGAGTGCGGAGCTGGTGCAGGACGGCAAAACCGCTGATGCCCTGGCAGTGCGCCTGACCGCGACCGGTGAAGGCTGGCAAGTGACCCAGACCCGGAGCCTCGATGTGAGCGGCGGCGATACGCCGCTGACGTTGCCGGCAGACGCCAGCGATATCCGCCTGCGTCTGGACGACAGTCCACAAGCGTTGTTCCGTTCTGCACTCGACGATCTGTTGAGCTACCCCTACGGCGGCGTCGAACAGACCGCCAGTCGCCTGTTGCCGTTGAGCATCGCCTACCCGACTCTGGCGGCGAATCCGCAGATCCGCGATCGCTTGCGCCTGATCATGCAAAACAGTCGCCTGCGCCTGGTGCAAATGGCCGGCCCTTCGGCGTGTTTCACCTGGTGGGGTATGGACGGCGAGCCGGATGCGTTCCTCACCGCTTACGCCTATTACGCCGACTGGCACGCCAGCCGGGTGCTGGAGCTGAGCCTGCCGCCGGAGCATTGGCAGCGGGTGCTGGAGGTCTACGCCAAACAGGCGAACAACACGCCGCTGTTGCAGCGGGCGCTGATCCTGTCGTTCGCCAAACAGATGCAGTTGCCGGTCAACACCTTGCTCAGTGGCTTGCTGGAAGACCTGGCGAAAGCAGGCGAGGGCACGGCCGCGAACCTGATGGAAGACGGCGAAGACAGCCTCGTCATGAGCGATCCGGATTCAGCGTTGGGGCTGGCTGCCGCACGAGTGCTGACGGCATCGCTGGCCAGGCAATCGAAGGTTGTTTTGCCGGACGCGTTCAATCGGCAACTGGCCGACGCGCAGCAACGTCTGGCGTTCAGTTCCCAGCCGTTTGCCGAAGCGTTGAACCTGTCGCTACAACCCTTCGATCAGGCTCACGCCCAAGCCTTGCTGCAACGTTTGCTGCCACAGCAATCCACACTGGAACGGGCGCTCGCACTCACTTGGCTGCAACGCAGCATTGAGCAGGCCGCGCCGGCTGTGGCCTTGAAACCGGGTGAGGGCTGGCAGCAGGAACAGGGCGCGACAGGTGAGATTTATTGGACGTGGCAAGGTGCGCAACTGCCAAGCGTGTTGTCGCTGACCTGCGCGCAAGAGCGTCCGCTGCGCGCCGCATTGAGCTACCGGAGCCAGCAGCCGGTGGTCGATCCGATGGCCGTGACCATCACCCGTCGCCTGTCGCGACTGGTGCCGGGGGATGAAGCCTTCACCTTCAAACTCGAAGCGGTCGGCAGTGCGCCGCTGTCCAGCGACAACCTCTATCTCGACGAAGTGATCGTCACCAGCAAAGCCGCCAGACCGCTGCGCTACGGCCTGCTGGAAGTGCCGTTGCCGCCGGGCGCGGATGTCGAGCGCACGACCTGGGGCATCAAGCTCATGGGCAAGGCCGGCACCGAGCCGACGGCGCTGGAGAAAGCGCGTTTCGAACCGGGACAAATGGCTTATGCCGTTCCGGTCGATGCCTTGAGTGGCGAATTGCGTCTGCGGCATTTGGTGCGTTTCTCGCAGAAGGGGCAATTCAACTTGCCGCCGGTGCGTTTCACTCAGGTGTATGCGCCGCAGCATCAGGCGTTGGAGCAAAAGGCAGCCCTTGGCCAGGTCACGGTTCACTGACGTGCACAGGCTGCTGCTGGGTTGGCTGCTGTGTTTGATTCCTGTGCTGGCGACGGCGCAGGACGAACCGCTGCGCCTGGCCTTTAACGGCGATTTGTTGTCGCTGAGCCGAACGCAGGTGATCGCCCGCGAGCCCTTGCCGCCGACGTTGCAGACGCCGCTGGGCAGTGTGTGGAAGTTGTTCGTCTACGCCTGGCTGGTCGATACCGGCGCACGTGAGCCGGCTTATGAATGCCGTGGTCAGTCGAAGGAAGAGGTTTATTGCTGCACGGCGGGCGGAAAGATCGAGCGTGATCAGGCGTTGGTGAAGTCATGCGGTTTGTATTTCGAACCCGCGAGGCTGGGCATCAGCGATGCAGGTTGGCGAGCCTATTGGCAGACGCGGCAGGCGCCGCAATGGTTGCAGGAGTTGCCGTCGCTGCAACCGGCCACACGGGTTTCGGTGGCAGAACTGTTGAAGGTGTTGGCCGTGCTGCCGGTGCAGGATCAGGCCCGGCGTGTGCTACTCGATGTTGTGCTGAATGCCGCCGATGGCAACGTCGTCGGCGAACTCGGTAGCCGTCTGCGCGTGAAGACCTGGAGCTGGTTGGCGGATCAGGATGCCGCGTTACGCCAAGGCGGGTTTGCCGGCTGGACGGCGGACGGTACACCGATCTGGGTCGGAGGACGGGGCACCAGTCAGCGGGTACTGCGTGATTACGCGCAGGCATTGTCTACGGTGATTCCTGTTGCATGGCCTGCGGATGCAGGGAAATGCGTAGAGGTCGACCTATTCTCCCGCTATCCACTTCGGCGCGTGCTGTCAGAGGGTAGTGTGGTGTCCTCCGGGGCGTTACAGGGTGACTACCGCGTCGAATTCGCCAATGGTAATGCGATGGATATCCACAGCGACGGCGAACTGTTTCTGCTCAACGACAAGCTCGTCGCCCGGCTGGATCGCGAAGAGTACGTCGCCCGTGTGCTCCAGCGCGAAGCCAGCGCCGAACCGGTCGAGGCCGCCAAAGCGCTGGCCGTGGCCATCCGCACGTACCTGCTGCAAAACGCCACGCGCAGCGGCGATTGCCTGAGCATCGAAGACAGCAGCAGCCGCCAGCGAGTCGCACCGCGTCCGGCGTCGCCCGAGTCACGCGACATTGCCGCGTGGACCAGCGACCTGATCCTGGCTGGCAGCACCGTCACCTACCATTCCGATCAACCCGGCCCGGACAAACTGTCCTGGCAGCAAGCTGTCGAACAGGCCCGTGCCGGCCAGCGCTACGACGCCATCCTGCTGCACGCTTACCCACGCGCCAGTCTCAGCCGCTGGGACAACCCGGTCGCGTCCTGCGAAGCGTTGCCCGCCGCACAAGATTGGCTGCAGAAACAACGGCGCGGCTGGCGCCCAACACTTGAAAGCGAAACCGGCTACAACGAAGTCAGCACCTTCGCCGTATGCCGCCTGACCTTCGGCCGCCCCTATGTCGACCGCGAACGCCAGCGCATCTACGTGCGCGGCGCGCAGACGCTGCAAGACCGCCTCGACCTGACCCACGAATACCTGCACCTGGCCTTCGAAGCACACCCCAACGGCCAGGATGAAACCTACATCGAAGGGCTCGCCCGCCACCTCTTGCTGGAATAGGCCATGAAACTCCGTTATCCACAGGTCTTGCTGTTGCTCCTTTCGCTGACGGCATTGCCGTGGGCGATGGCAGCGGACAGCGTCAAACTCGAAACCCCCGCAGGTGGCTGGCGCACCGGCGCGCCTGAGGGCGAAGGGGAAAACTTCCGGCAGACCGTCAACTACCCGGCCTCCTCGGTGAACACCCCGACAGGGCAGGCCAACACGGCACGCATCAGTGGCCAGATCAAAGCCACAACCAAATCCGCAGAGCCCGGCCGGCTGATCGTCAACGGGGTGAGCATGCCGCTGAAAATCGACCCGGCCGGCCGCTTCGATCGCCCGTTCTCATTCCCCAACGGCAGCAACAGTGTCGAGGTTCGCAGCCCCGATGGCCAACAACGTCACCGCACGCAATTCCTCAACAGCAGCGGCGGCGCAACCCCGGCAAAATTGCGCGTATTACTGTCGTGGGACAGCGACAACACCGACCTCGACCTGCACCTGATCACCCCCGACGGCGCGCACATCTGGTACGGCGACCGCGTCGCCCCCAACGGCGCGGCGCTCGACGTCGACGTCACCACCGGCTACGGCCCGGAAATCTTCGCCATGCCCGCGCCGATCAAGGGGCAATATCTGGTGTATGTGAACTACTTTGGCGGCGGGTACAGCAGTGATGAAGAGGGGCAGGAAGACGCGGTGCAAGCGCTGACCACCGCGCAGGTGACGGTGATTACCGAGGAGGGGACGCCGAGCGAGAAGATGGAAACGTTTCTGGTGCCGATGCGGGCGGTGGGGGAGTTGACGTTGGTGAAGGGGTTTAGTTATCCGTGAGGGGAAAGTGACAGCAGTGCTGACACTATTGGTTCTGCTTTTGTCTCAGCGCTGCTGAGACAAATGCAGATTCTGGGCCGTTCACTTTCTTTCAGGCATTAAAAAGCCGGCTTGTGGCCGGCTTCTCGGGGACTGGCTTGGATCATTTTTGGTAAACCGCGCCAGCCTTCAAAACGTACACCCGGATCTTGCGTCCGGCTGTGGGACTCGGCGAGAAAATCATCTGCCTTGTCGGTGCGATCTGAGCCGCGGGGCGGGTCGATGCGCAAATGTGGGGCGCAGCATACTGATTTTTTTGGGGAATTCCCAGCTTGGTGTACGGGTTAAAGGTATTACGGTGATCTGGATCACTACAGAAATGGTACTTCCGGTCTGCGCTTGTTCAGCGTCGACCACCAGAACACCCAACCCAATACTCGGATGTTCTGTTCCTCGATTTGTGCAGCCCTGAAGATTTCATCCGGGTGCTCGGCGCTGTTGTGGCTGCGCATGCGCAACGCGTTACCGGGGACTCGATGCAGGTATTTGATTCGTAGCATGCCGTCGTGCTCGATTGCATAGATCTCGCCATCGATAATTTGCGTTAGTCCGCGATCAATGGCGAGCATTGAACCGTCTTCAATTTTCTCGGCCATGCTGTTGCCGATCATGTGGGCGCAGATGGCGTCGACGTGGTTGATTTCCAGGGAGTCGAGGTGGCTGCGGGGCAGTCGGATGGATTGGCCGGGATCTTCGACGACGTGGGTTTTGTTGGAGCCTGGGGCCGTGGCGGTTTCTTTATAAAGGGGCAATTCGACGTCGGTGGGTTCGATGACCGTGTAGACACCGCGGATGGCCTGGGCGTCGAAAGTGTTGCCAGTCTCGTCGAGCAGGCGCAGGTGTCTGGCGTCTTTCTGACCTTCACCGGTTTTCAGCCATTCACTGTTCACGGAGAGTCGCATGGCGACTTCTTCCATACAGTGGGCGGGCACACCGCGGGTGTACCAGTTATGGACATTTTGCGGCGCCGTGTTCAAAAATTCGGCAAAACCTGATGTCGTGATGTTGGCAAGTCGAAGGAGCGCTCGAAAGCGTGGGCCGCTAGTGTTCTTTTTCATAAACACGAGTCTACGTAGGCGGAATAAGGCTTTGAATAAACGAACTGTTCAAATTCGAGGGAAATTTAAGACTTGATGTAAGACGTAAACGGCGAAAATTAAACAAGAAAAAACCAAGTCAGAGGTTCTTTAAACACAGTGTTTAAGTGGTGCTTTCCAAACGCCCACAAAAAACCCCGGTTTTACCGGGGTTTTTCTTGCCGCTTGCCGCTAAAAGCTTGCAGCTGCTCTTAGCCTTTATAGGCAGCAACCGACTTGGTGATCGCTTCGCGGGCGGCGTCTGCGCCGGCCCAGCCTTCGATCTTCACCCATTTGCCTTTTTCGAGATCTTTGTAGTTCGCGAAGAAGTGCTCGATCTGCTGAATCAGCAGCGCTGGCAGGTCGGTGTATTCCTTCACGTCGACGTACAGCTGGGACAGCTTGTCGTGTGGGACTGCGATGACTTTGGCATCGCCGCCGCCGTCGTCGGTCATGTTCAGGATGCCGACTGGACGCGCGCGGATCACCGAACCTGGAGCAACCGGGTAAGGGGTTACAACCAGCACGTCGAGGGGATCACCGTCGTCAGCCAGGGTGTTCGGGATGTAACCGTAGTTGGCCGGGTAGAACATTGGGGTGGCCATGAAACGGTCAACGAACAGGCAATCGCTGTCTTTGTCGATTTCGTATTTGATCGGCGCGTGGTTGGCCGGAATCTCGATCGCGACGTAGATGTCGTTCGGCAGGTCTTTGCCAGCCGGAATCTTGCTGTAGCTCATTGGGCGTTGCCCCCGTTAGTTGACCAAAAACAATTGGCCGGATTGACCAAAAAGTGGCGGCGATTATAGGCATATTCCTGGATCGACGCCATGTACCAGAAGTCGTATGGCGCTCACTGGTGTGCCTGATAGACAGGGTCGTGCGCCTGAAGTTGCTTCAACCTCGTCAGCGGGTCCTGGCGATAGAACAGCTTCAACTGCCGGTACACCTGTGGATAAGCCTCGTGCAGCAAATCCGGGGCGCTGAAGAAGTATTCGCTGGTGACGGCGAAGAATTCGCCGGGGTTTTCCGCGGCGTACGGGTCGATGGCGGTTTCGGCATCGGGATTACGGTCCAGTTGCCGGTTGAGGTCTTTGTAGGCTTCTTGCATGACGCTGGCCCATTCGCTGACCCGCATGTCAGGGTGCAGCGGCGGCAGGCCGTTGGCGTCACCGTTGAGCATGTCGAGTTTATGCGCCAGTTCGTGGATCACCAGGTTGTAGCCCTCCCAGCCACCGCTGGCCATTACGCCGGGCCAGGCGAGAATGATCGGGCCTCGCTGCCAGGCCTCACCGCTGTGTTCACCGTCCCATTCGTGCTCGACGCCGCTGGCATCGCGATGTCGCTGGGGGCTGAGGAAGTCGTCGGGGTAGAGAATGATTTCGTGGAAGCCCTGATACCAGTTCAGGTCGCCAAGATTCAGCAATGGCAATTGCGCCTGGGCGGCGAGCAACAGGTGTTGTTCTTGATGCAGTTCGACGCCGGGCAGGGCAGTCAGGTGCTTGTCTTCGAGGAACAGTACGCAGGCTTCACGCAGCCATTGGTCTTCGGCGGCGCTGATGCCATCGAGAAAACTCAGGTGATGGCGCACCCGTTGCCACATGTCATCGGCAATCGGGTGCCTGGCCAGGATGCGCCGGCGACGCCAGGCGCTCAGGGACCACATCGTGTCAGCGCGATTCGGCTTTGGAGCTCGAACCCGCAAGGCGGTTACGTACGATGCTAATGATCATCGGCAGCAGCGACAACAGGATGATGCCGACTACCAGTAGTGACAGGTTCTTCTTGATGAACGGCACGTTGCCGAAGAAAAAGCCGAGCGTCACCAGACCGCCGACCCACAGGACAGTGCCGAAGACACTGAAGGCAAAGAAACGCGGATAGGGCATTTTCCCCACACCGGCGACGAATGGTGCAAAGGTGCGGATGATTGGCAGGAAGCGCGCCAGGGTCACGGTTTTGCCGCCATGTTTGTCGTAGAAATCGTGGGTTTGTTGCAGGTAGTCACGGCGGAAGATCTTCGAGTTCGGATTGCTGAACAGTTTTTCACCCGCCGTTCGTCCAATGATGTAGTTGGTGCTATCACCCAGAATCGCCGCCAGCATCAGCAGACCACCGAGCAGTACCGGGTCCATGCCGCCACCGGCCGCCACGGCACCGGCGATGAACAGCAGCGAGTCGCCCGGCAGGAAGGGCATAACCACCAGGCCGGTTTCACAGAAAATCACCATAAACAGAATGGCGTAGATCCATGCCCCGTAGTTGGTTACAAGCATGTCGAGGTAGACGTCGAGATGCAGGACAATGTCGATTGGGTTGAAATCCATGGAAAGCACCTGTGGTAATGGCCCGACTCAGCAGGCCTGTGCGGATGACTTCGAGTAAGACTACAGATAAGGGTAGTTTTTCTTACAAGCCGGGAAGATCGGGATTATACGAGGTGAGAGGTGAAAATCGCGTCGAGATTGTAGCGAGGGATGTCGTGGCTGACCGGTGGCTTGATACCGAGCCTGTGGGAGTGAGCCTGCTCGCTCCCACAGGCTCATATGCTTCAGAGTTCGTCGCTGATCGGCAGCACGTAGTTCTTGAATTCGGTGTCTTCCTTGAATCCGATGGACTCGTAGGTTTTCTGCGCGACTTCATTGTTGCTGCTGGTGGAAACACGCATGCGCACGGCATTGGTTTCCTTGGCCATTTTTTTTGCGGTGCGGATCAGGTTATCGGCTACCAACTGACGGCGGGCGTCTTCGGCGACATAGATGTCGTTGAGGATCCACACGCGTTTGAGTGAAAGCGATGAAAAGCTTGGGTACAACTGGCAGAAGCCCATCAGTTTGTTGCTGTCGTCATCGGACAGCGCCAGGTAGATCACCGATTCCTTGCGACGCAGACGTTTCTCGAGGAACGCCCGGGACGAGTCCGGATACGGCAGGGAACCATAAAACTCGCGATATTTGACGAACAACGGGGTCAGCAGGTCCAGGTGTTCGAGGGTCGCTTGAATAATCCGCATGGTAGGTCTCGTCTTCAAGTGGCTGTCTTACGTCTCTGACGGCGATGGGAAACCCTTGGCGGCCGCGCCACGATCCTGCCTGAAACTGGTACGAATGTGCAATGCGCAAGCGGTTCAGGCATTCGGCGGGCCGAGTAGGAAATTACCTTTCATGTCGGTTCCCGCGTCCGACTCCAGTGTCTGAACCTGTGCTTCGTCCTTCAGATTGACCCCTGACAACTGCCGCCGGCAGGCTTCGCGCATTAAATACAGCAAACGGTGTGCCGCCATGCCGTAGCTCAGCCCTTCGAGCCGGACATTGGAGATGCAATTGCGCCACGCATCCGTCAGGCCGACCTTTGGATTGTAGGTGAAATATAAACCCAGGCTGTCCGGGGAGCTGAGGCCAGGGCGTTCGCCGATGAGGATCACGGTCATTTTTGCGCCAAGCAACTCACCGACTTCATCGGCGACCGCCACCCGGCCCTGTTCCACGAGTATGACGGGCGCGATGGTCCAGTCGTCTGCCATTTGCTCTTCGAAGCGCGCCAGAAACGGCAGGGTGTGGCGATGGACGGCCAGTGCCGACAGGCCGTCGGCGACCACAATCACCAGATCCACGCCACCCGGATGGGCCGCCGCGTAATCACGCAGGGTCTGCGCCGACACATCACTGAGTTTTCGCCCCAGGTCGGGGCGTTGCAGGTACATGTTGCGATCCGTCGCCGCGCTGTGCAGCAACAGGCTTTCGCGTCCGCGTTCGGCCAATTGCGAGTTGAGTGCTGCATGATCGAACGGCAGATGCACTGCATCACGCGCCTGAGCGTGGGCGTACTGGAAGTCCAGTTGTGCGCGGGTAGGAATACTGGTGCCGGTTCGGCCCAAGGCAATCCGCGCTGGCGTCAGACGCCGCAGTTCCAGCCAAGGGTTGTGGGGATCGAAGGGTAGTTTATCCATGTCATTGCTCATCCCAATTGCGCCAAGGCCTGCCGAAAGGCCGGCGGCAGGCTGTCGCCGAAGAGAATCCGGCCGTCCGCTTGAGTGAATATGCCCATTTTCGCCAGCCATTGTTCGAACTCCGGTGCAGGCTTCAGGCCCAGGGTCTGGCGGGCGTAGAGCGCATCGTGGAACGAAGTGGTCTGGTAGTTGAGCATGATGTCGTCGGAGCCCGGGATACCCATGATGAAGTTGATCCCCGCCACACCCAGCAAAGTCAGCAGGGTGTCCATGTCGTCCTGGTCGGCTTCGGCGTGGTTGGTGTAGCAGATGTCGCAGCCCATGGGCACGCCCAAAAGCTTGCCGCAGAAGTGGTCTTCGAGGCCGGCGCGGATGATCTGTTTGCCGTTGTACAGGTATTCCGGGCCGATGAAGCCGACGACGGTGTTGACCAGAAACGGTTTGAAATGTCGTGCCACGGCGTAGGCGCGGGTTTCGCAGGTTTGTTGATCGACGCCGTGATGGGCGTTGGCCGACAGCGCGCTGCCCTGGCCGGTTTCGAAATACATCAGATTTTGCCCGAGTGTGCCGCGATTGAGGCTCAATCCTGCGTCGTAACCTTCCTGCAATAGGTTGAGGTTGATGCCGAAACTGGCGTTGGCCGCCTCGGTGCCGGCAATCGACTGGAACATCAAATCCAGCGGCACGCCGCGATTGACTGCTTCAATCGAGGTGGTGACGTGGGTCAGCACGCACGCCTGGGTTGGAATCTCATAGCGTTGGATGATCGCGTCGAGCATTTCCAGCATGGCGCAGATCGAGGCGATGCTGTCGGTGGCCGGGTTGATGCCGATCATGGCATCGCCGTTGCCGTGCAGCAGGCCGTCGAGAATGCTCGCGGCAATGCCGGCCGGTTCGTCGGTGGGGTGGTTGGGTTGCAGGCGCGTGGACAGGCGACCGCGCAGCCCCAGGGTGCCGCGAAACTTCGTGACCACGCGGATTTTCTGCGCCACCAATACCAGATCCTGCACGCGCATGATCTTCGACACGGCGGCGGCCATTTCCGGAGTCAGGCCGGGAGCCAGCGCGCGCAGGCTCTGTTCGTCGGCCGCGTCACTGAGCAGCCAGTCGCGAAAACCGCCAACGGTGAGGTGGCTGACCACGGCGAAGGCCTGTTTGTCATGGGTGTCGATGATCAGTCGAGTGACTTCATCGGATTCATAGGGAATCAACACTTCCTGCAGGAAGTGGGTGAGCGGGATGTCGGCCAGGGTCATTTGAGCGGCCACGCGCTCGCCATCATTAAGGGCCGCAACGCCGGCCAGAAAATCCCCGGAGCGCGCCGGGCTGGCCTTGGCCATCACTTCCTTGAGGCTGTCGAAGCGGTAGGTCCGGGCGCCGATGGTATGGGCAAATGCGGCCATGGGGCGGTGTCCTCCAAAAAATACTGCAATCTGCTTTTCCTGTGGGAGCGGGCTTGCTCGCGAATACGGTGTTTCATTCAAAATAAATGTCGACTGACACGACGCCTTCGCGAGCAAGCCCGCTCCCACATGGGAACTGTGTGCACTTCAATATGGCAGGCGCCGGGCTTCTGGCCCGGCGCCGGTGCATTTCATATACCTTCGAGCATAGCGTCTGCGGGTGCTTCGGAACGTTGCCGGGCGGTCAATTGGAAGTACAGGTAACCGGCGGCCATGAAACCGAGGAAGATCAAGCCGATCAAGGTGTTGAACCACGCCATTGCCACCAGGCACACCACCGCCAGAAACAGCGCGATCCCCGGCACGATCGGATAACCCGGGGCGCGGAAGGTGCGTTCCAGGTTCGGCTCGGTTTTACGCAGCTTGAACAGGCTCAGCATACTGATGATGTACATCACGATGGCGCCGAATACCGACATGGTGATCATTGCCGCCGTCAGGGTCATGCCTTGCAGGTTCACTAGGCCATCGCTGTAGATCGCCGCAATGCCGATCACACCGCCGGCCAGAATGGCCCGGTGCGGAGTCTGGAAGCGCGAGAGTTTGGCCAGGCCCTTGGGCAGGTAACCGGCGCGAGCCAGGGCGAAGAACTGCCGGGAATAGCCAAGAATGATCCCGTGGAAACTCGCCACCAGGCCAAACAGGCCGATCCACACCAGCATGTGCATCCAGGTCGAATTGTTGCCGACCACGGCTTTCATCGCCTGGGGCAGCGGATCGTTGATGTTCGACAGTTGACGCCAGTCGCCGACGCCGCCCGCCATCACCATCACGCCGATGGCCAGGAACACCAGGGTCAGAATGCCGCTGACGTAGGCCTTGGGAATGGTGCGTTTCGGGTCCTTGGCTTCTTCGGCAGCCATGGCTGCGCCTTCGATGGCGAGAAAAAACCAGATCGCGAAGGGAATGGCGGCGAAAATGCCGGGTATCGAACCCATCGTGAACTCATTGGCGCCCGACCAGCCATTGAGTACAAAGTTGCTGAAGCTGAAGCCAGGTGCGACCACGCCCATGAACACCAGCAGTTCAGCGACGGCCAGCACAGTGACCACCAACTCGAAGGTGGCCGCGATACTGACGCCGAGGATGTTCAAGCCCATGAACACGAAATAGGCGCCAACGGCGGCGATCTTCGGGTCCAGTTCCGGGTATTGCACGTTGAGGTAGGCGCCGATCGCCATGGCGATGGCCGGTGGCGCAAAGACGAATTCGATCAGGGTGGCGATGCCGGCGATCAACCCGCCTTTTTCACCAAAAGCCCGGCGGCTATAGGCAAATGGCCCGCCAGCGTGGGGAATCGCCGTCGTCAGTTCGGTGAAGCTGAAGATGAAGCAGGTGTACATCGTCGCCACCATCAGTGCGGTGACGAGAAAACCCAGTGTGCCTGCGGTGCCCCAGCCGTAACTCCAGCCGAAATACTCGCCGGAAATCACCAGGCCGACAGCAATCCCCCATAAATGCAGGGTGCCGAGTGTGGGTTTGAGCTGTGTGGAAGA
This sequence comes from Pseudomonas sp. GW821-FHT01C01, assembly GCF_059422645.1. Classification (NCBI taxonomy): domain Bacteria; kingdom Pseudomonadati; phylum Pseudomonadota; class Gammaproteobacteria; order Pseudomonadales; family Pseudomonadaceae; genus Pseudomonas; species Pseudomonas sp. GW821-FHT01C01. The sequence goes on from NZ_JBWKXF010000018.1 coordinate 23,037, forward strand.
AGTAGTCATAAGTCCTCTCTATTTTTTATTGTTCGATCTTTTGGACTTTCGGGTACCAGGGTTTGGGTGGAACGCTGAATGACGGGTACGCAAGGCCCGTGCCAGAGCGGCCAGGCTTTGTGTGTTGGGTCATGACGGACGCCTTCGCGAGCAAGCCCGCTCCCACAGAGGACTTGGTTCGCTCCACATTGCTCAAATGAGCAAAAATCCAATGTGGGAGCGGGCTTGCTCGCGAAAGCGGTGGAAAGGGCGCCACAAAAACATCTGTAGCGCCCCGGTTTTTAGAAGAAGCCCAGCGGATTGATGTCGTAGCTCACCAGCAGGTTTTTGGTCTGCTGATAGTGGTCGAGCATCATTTTGTGGGTTTCACGGCCGACGCCGGACTTCTTGTACCCGCCGAACGCGGCATGCGCCGGGTACAGGTGGTAGCAGTTGGTCCACACGCGACCGGCCTTGATGGCGCGGCCCATGCGGTAGGCGCGGTTGATGTCGCGGGTCCAGAGACCGGCACCCAGGCCGAACTCGGTGTCGTTGGCGATGGCCAGGGCTTCGGCTTCGTCCTTGAAGGTGGTGATGCTCACCACCGGGCCGAAGATTTCTTCCTGGAACACACGCATTTTGTTGGTGCCCTTGAGCAGGGTCGGCTGGATGTAATACCCGCTCGCCAGGTTGCCCTCGAGTTTTTCCACCTTGCCGCCGGTCAGCAGTTCGGCACCTTCGCCCTTGGCGATTTCCAGGTACGAAAGGATCTTGTCGAATTGCTGCTCGGACGCCTGGGCGCCGACCATGGTGTCGGTGTCCAGCGGGTCGCCACGTTTGATTTGCAGGACCTTTTTCATGACCACTTGCATGAACTCGTCGTAGATCGACTCTTGTACCAGCGCACGGGAAGGGCAGGTGCAGACTTCGCCCTGGTTGAAGAACGCCAGCACCAGGCCTTCGGCGGCTTTCTCGATGAAGGTCGGCTCGGCCTGCATGATGTCTTCGAAGAAGATGTTCGGCGACTTGCCACCCAGTTCCACGGTGGACGGAATGATGTTTTCCGCCGCGCATTTCATGATGTGCGAGCCGACCGGGGTCGAGCCGGTGAAAGCGATCTTGGCAATGCGCTTGCTGGTGGCCAGCGCTTCGCCGGCCTCTTTGCCGAAGCCTTGCACAATGTTCAGCACGCCCGGTGGCAGCAGGTCGCCGATCAGTTCGACCAGCACGGTGATGCCCAGCGGGGTTTGTTCGGCAGGCTTGAGCACCACGCAGTTGCCGGCAGCCAGGGCCGGGGCGAGTTTCCACGCGGCCATCAGGATCGGGAAGTTCCACGGGATGATCTGCCCGACCACACCCAGCGGTTCGTGGATGTGATAGGCCACGGTGTTGCCGTCGATCTCGGCAGCGCTGCCTTCCTGGGCGCGGATGCAGCCGGCGAAGTAGCGGAAGTGGTCGGCGGCCAGCGGGATGTCAGCGTTGAGGGTTTCGCGAACGGCTTTGCCGTTGTCCCAGGATTCGGTGATTGCCAGCAGTTCCAGGTTTTGCTCGATGCGGTCGGCGATTTTCAGCAGCACCAGCGAGCGCGCCTGGGCGGACGTGGCGCCCCAGGCATCGGCGGCGGCGTGGGCAGCGTCCAGGGCCTTGTCGATGTCTTCGGCCGTGGAACGGGGGAATTCGGCAATCGGTTGGCCATTCACTGGCGAGGTATTGGTGAAGTACTGACCTTTGACAGGCGCGACGAACTCGCCGCCGATGTAGTTACCGTATTTGGCTTTGAACGAAACGATAGCGCCTTCAGTACCGGGGTGAGCGTAACGCATGGTGGTCTCTCCTTGCTTTTGTGCTTATAGGGAGTCGCGCATGTGCGCTTGCTTTAAGCGTAGAGCAAGGGGCGGGCCAGTGCCGTGCATGTCAGGCAAATCAAGGCCTTGCGAAGTTTTTGTCGGACGGATGGAGTGCGCCTGTGACGCTTTCGGTACGGCTGGCGTGACACTTTGTACCGCTTCTGGCACGGCCTGTGACCGGGTAGTCTTGCAGGCATTGCAATGCAGGCCCGGCTGGAGGATGCTCGGCCGCAGGATGCCGCGCGGATAATCCTTTTTGTGGCGAGGGAGCTTGCTCCCGCTGGGCTGCGAAGCGGCCCCAAAATGTCTACCGGTCATGGTTCTGGCGAGCGCTTCGCACTCGAACGGGAGCAAGCTCCCTCGCCACAAGGTGTGTGCCAGACCTGAAAGGGGGCGGCACTGCTCTCGGGGAGAATAATAAGAAATGCACGACAATCATTTGAGTCGCCATGCCCAGCAAGTATTGACCGTGACCCAGGGCAAGGCCCACCAGCATGGCCCTGGCAGTGATCCGTCCATCGCCCGCTCCTGGCTGCGCTGCCTTGAGGACTATCACCTCGACCCGGCCCTGAGCATCGCACCGACGGTGCTGGAACATGGGCGTGTCCTCGAAAGCCGCGAACGCTTGCAGCAAGTGCTGCACATCGCCGGCAATGAAATGACCAGCCTGCACCAGCAACTCTCCGGCGCCGGCCATGCTGTATTGCTGACCGACGCCCGCGGCGTGATCCTCAATTGCGTCACCGCGCCTGCCGAACGGCAGATTTTCGAACGTGCCGGGCTCTGGCTCGGCGCCGACTGGAGCGAGGCCTGCGAAGGCACCAACGGCATCGGCACCTGCCTGGTGGAGCGTCAGTCGCTGACCATCCATCAGGACGAACACTTTCGCGGCCGCCACACCGGCCTGACCTGCTCGGCGAGCCCGGTCTTCGATCCTCATGGCGAATTGCTGGCAGTGCTCGACGTGTCGTCGGCGCGGCGTGATGTGTCGCGGCAAAGTCAGTTCCACACCATGGCGCTGGTCAATCTGTCGGCGAAGATGATCGAGAGCTGCTACTTCCTGCGCTGCTTCGACAACCAATGGTTGCTGCGTTTTCACTTGCAGGCCGAGTCCGTCGGCTTGTTCAGCGAAGGGTTGCTGGCGTTCGATGGAGAAGGGCGCATTTGCGCGGTCAATCAAAGTGCACTGAACCTGCTGGGACACATTCGCGGCGGCTTGCTGGGTAAACCGGTGGAGGCGTTTTTCGATTGCTCGCTCAATGAGTTGTTGGGGCGCGCGAGCATTCATGCCGCGGCCAGTTGGCCGTTGCGCACCCGTGATGGTCGCAAGCTGTTCGCCGTATTGCGCGGTGAGGCACGGCGGCCGCTGCCGACTCCGACGGTGCCTGCTCCCAAGGTTGCACAAGCACCGCGCCTGTCGGGCATTTGCCTGGACGATGCGGCGTTGCAGGCGGACTTCCGCAAGGCCTTGCGCGTCTACGAGCGCGACGTGCCGCTGCTGATCAACGGCGAAACCGGGTCCGGCAAGGAGGCCTTTGCCAAAGCGGTGCACCACGCCAGCCAGCGGGCGGAAAAAGCCTTCGTCGCCCTCAACTGCGCGGCCATTCCCGAAAGCCTGATTGAAAGCGAGCTGTTTGGTTATCGCGGCGGCAGCTTTACCGGTGCGCGTAAAGAAGGCATGCGCGGCAAGTTGCAACAGGCCGACGGCGGGACATTGTTCCTCGATGAAATCGGTGACATGCCATTGGCCCTGCAAACGCGGTTGCTGAGGGTGCTGGAAGACCGGCAAGTGGTGCCGATCGGTGGCGAGCCGGAATCGGTGAATGTGCGGATCATCAGTGCCACCCACCGCAACTTGCTGGATCGTGTGCAGGACGGCAGCTTCCGCGAGGATTTGTATTACCGGCTCAACGGGCTGGAAGTTGCATTGCCGGCCTTGCGTGAGCGCAGTGATAAATCCCGGTTACTCGATTTTTTGCTGGACGAGGAGGCGGGCGGAGAGACCGTGTTGATCGACGGGCCGGCGCGGGAGGCTCTGCTGGGTTTTGCCTGGCCAGGCAACGTGCGGCAATTGCGCAATGTGCTACGTACGTTGGCAGCACTGTGTGAGGGCGGGCGGATCGGTCTGGAAGATTTGCCGGCGATGATTCGACAGGCGCGGCCGGTGGTGTCGACGATTGAAGAGGTGTCGGAGCATCCGCTGGAAGATGCCGAGCGGCTGGCATTGCTCACGGCGCTGGAGCAAACGCGCTGGCATATGACGCATACGGCGGAGCAGCTTGGGGTCAGTCGCAATACCCTCTATCGGAAGCTGCGTAAACACGGTATCGCCCGGTAAACCGTGTCGCGGCCATTCGCGAGCAAGCCCGCTCCCACATTTGCTCGGAGGTGTTCACAAAATTGTGTTCACTATAGAACCAATGTGGGAGCGGGCTTGCTCGCGAAGGCGTCTTCAGATCTGAAACATCAGGTGCGATTTTTCTAACCCTACGCTAACCTGCGGCCATGTTTTACGAGGTCGACTAATGCACATTCATATTCTGGGTATCTGCGGGACTTTCATGGGCTCGATGGCGGTTCTGGCCAAAGAGCTGGGCCATCACGTGACCGGCTCCGATGCCAACGTCTATCCGCCGATGAGCACTCAACTGGAAGCCCAGGGCATCGAGTTGACCCAAGGCTACGACCCGGCGCAACTTGATCCGGCCCCCGATCTGGTGGTGATCGGCAACGCCATGTCGCGGGGCAACCCGGCCGTGGAGTACGTGCTGAACAAAGGCCTGCCTTACGTCTCCGGCCCGCAATGGCTGGCCGATCACGTGCTGCAAGGTCGCTGGGTGCTGGCGGTTGCCGGTACGCACGGCAAGACCACCACCAGCAGCATGCTGGCCTGGGTGCTGGAGTACGCGGGCATGGCCCCGGGCTTCCTGATTGGCGGCGTGCCGCAAAACTTCTCGGTGTCGGCGCGCCTGGGCGATACGCCGTTCTTCGTCATCGAAGCCGATGAATACGACAGTGCATTTTTCGACAAACGCTCCAAGTTCGTGCACTACCGTCCGCGCACCGCGATCCTGAACAACCTGGAGTTCGATCACGCGGATATCTTCCCGGACCTGCCGGCCATCGAGCGGCAGTTCCATCACCTGGTGCGGACCATCCCGAGCGAAGGCCTGGTGATTCATCCGACCACTGAGCCAGCCTTGTTGCGCGTCATTGAAATGGGTTGCTGGACCCCGGTGCAAACCACCGGTGCCGGCGGTCAGTGGCAGGTCAAACTGCTCAGTGAAGATGGCTCGAAGTTCGAAGTGATGTTCGACGGTGTTGCCCAGGGTGTGGTCGAGTGGGACATGACTGGCCAGCACAACGTTGCCAATGCCCTGGCAACCCTTGCCGCCGCACGCCACGTCGGTGTGGTGCCGTCCATGGGCATCGCTGCATTGAGCGCCTTCAAAAGCGTGAAGCGCCGGATGGAGAAAGTCGCGGAAGTCCGTGGCATCACCATTTATGACGACTTCGCTCACCATCCGACCGCCATCGCCACCACCCTCGACGGCCTGCGCAAGCGCATCGGCGATGCACCACTGATTGCGATCATCGAGCCGCGTTCCAACTCGATGAAGCTCGGCGCGCACCGTGACGGTTTGCCGGAAAGCGTGGTCGATGCCGATCAGGTGATCTGGTACGCACCGGCCAACCTCGGTTGGGACCTGGCCGGCACCGCGGCGCTGTGCACTGTGCCGTCGATTGTCAGTGATTCCCTGGAAGGCATCATCGAGCGCGTGAAGAGCCAGGCCCAACCCGGTACTCACGTGGTGATCATGAGCAACGGCGGCTTCGGCGGCCTGCACGGCAAACTCGCCGAGGCGCTGAAATGAACAACGGCCCGGACCGCATCACCCTGGCGATGACCGGCGCTTCAGGCGCCCAATATGGTCTGCGCCTGCTCGATTGTCTGGTGCGGGAAGATCGTGAAGTGCACTTCCTGATTTCCAAGGCTGCGCAATTGGTGATGGCCACCGAAACCGACGTCACGCTGCCGGCCAAGCCGCAGATGATGCAGGCCTTCCTCACCGAATACACTGGTGCCGCCTCCGGGCAGATTCGGGTGTACGGCAAGGAAGACTGGATGTCGCCGGTGGCTTCAGGGTCCGGTTCGCCAGCGGCGATGGTGGTGGTGCCGTGCTCCACTGGCACGTTATCGGCCATCGCCACCGGCGCCTGCAACAACCTGATCGAACGGGCCGCCGACGTGACGCTGAAAGAGCGACGGCAGTTGATCCTGGTGCCCCGTGAAGCGCCGTATTCGAGCATTCACTTGGAGAACATGCTCAAGTTGTCGAACATGGGCGTGACGATCCTGCCGGCATCACCGGGCTTTTATCATCAGCCGCAAACCATCGACGACCTGATCGATTTCGTCGTGGCACGGATCCTTAACCTGCTGAATATTCCTCAGGACATGTTGCCGCGCTGGGGCGAGCATCATCTGACCAGCGATGAATAAGCTGCTGGTGGTTGTGCTGGCGCTGCAATTGGCCGGGTGCGCGACAGCACGCACACTCGATGCGGCCAAGCCGGGCGCGCCGGTGGTGTACTCGGGGACTCGCCTGGATTTGTACGCGATGAATGGTGGCTGCTGCGCCAAGGACCGATTCGGAGCCGAAGCACCGAGCTACCCGGGCGTCGATCTACCGGCGAGTGCGTTGCTCGACACGCTGCTGTTGCCGTTGTCGTTGTTGACGGTGATTGGGGTGAACTTTCAGGCAACGGGTGGGATGTAGGTGTAGCGCACTTTTGTGGCGAGGGAGCTTGCTCCCGCTGGGGCGCGAAGCGGCCCCGCTCTTTACCTGAAGAGCAGGGGACCGCTGCGCAGTCCAGCGGGAGCAAGCTCCCTCGCCACAGGTCTGGAAATTATTTGCCGAGTTTGCGTAACTCATCCGATTCGACAACCCGCACGCCATCCTGTTCTTCGAGCGCCAGGCGCCACATTGCGCGGGCCAGCTGGCACGCTTCGATGCCGTGGTATTTGCCAGGAATCAGCCGTGACAACGGCCCTGCGACTTTTTCGCCCAGGCGCGGCTCAGCGCGATCACCCAGCAACAGCGAAGGGCGGCAAATAGTCAGCTGCGGCCAGTCCTGCGCGCGCAATGCGTATTCCATCTCGCCTTTGACCCGGTTGTAGAAAACCGAGGATCTCCGATCGGCCCCCACAGCACTGATCACGATCAGGTGCCGTGCGCCCATCTCCCGTGCGCGTTTGGCAAAGGCCACGACCATGTCCAGGTCCACCGCGCGGAACGCTTGTTCCGAGCCCGCCTGTTTGATGGTGGTGCCCAGGCAGCAGTAGGCGATGTCGACACGGCCGTTCAACTGCGGCAGAAACACCGCCGGGTCGCCGACCGGGTTTTCAAGGTGGGGATGCTTGGCCAAAGGCCGGCGTGACGGCGCCAATACCCGCGAAATCGTTGGCTCGTTAAGCAGGCGATCAAGCAGATGTTCACCCGTCAAACCGGTGGCTCCGGCGAGCAGCACATGCTGAGGCGTCAAGTACATAGTGTTTCTCCCTTGATACTGTTCAGCTTAGTTGCTGTTTGCGTCCTTGCGTTCAATGGACACACTTTGCAGTGCTTTTCGTGCCTGCTGTTTACGCAAAAGTTGCCAATGCGAGAGGACGGTTTTCGGCGCCCAGATCTGTGGTTCGGATGCCTCGAAACCGTCTGCCAGTTCACGTTCGGCGACAGTGGCCTTGGCCCGTTTGAAGGCTTGTTCCAGATCATCGGTCTGGTTCAGGGCCTGGGCGAACAGGGCGTCGCCGAAGTAGGTGAAGTTGGCTTCCTCCGAGCAGCCGAAGGACACTCGGTCGGCCCGCGAGGCCGTCATGATCAGGGTCCGCTCATCCTTGAGGGCGGGGATGAAACCGCCGGAATAGCAGGACGAAATCACGATGATCTTGTCGCGGTTTTTCAACGGGGCGAGCACGGCGGCCATTTCGTCGGCTGGCAGATCCGCCAGCTCCATGCGCGGCTGGTCAAGCACCAGTTCGTGTTCGCTGGTGCCATGGCTGGTCAGGTAGATGAAAATCAGGTCTTCCGGACCGCTGCGTTCGGCCAGCGTCAGGGCGGCCCGGCGCAGGTTTTCCCGGGTAGCCATCGGGCGGTCGGCGAGGTGGTCACGATGGTTGACCAGGCGGATCTGGCCGAAGGTGCCGAAACGGGTGGTGAGCATATTGGCGACGTAATCGGACTCGCGCAGAAACACGCTCTGTTTGCCATCACCGCCCAGGGTCAGCGAATACAGCTCCACCGCTGGGGTCGAGGCCGGAACGTTGGCCAGCGCTGTGTCGAGCAAGCGCCCCTGTGCCAGCAGGCCGAGCTCGAGTGTGTCGGGCAACAGTTTGCCCTCGGCGTCGCGCACGCGCTGGCCGTTGATCCAGGTGCCGCTGAGCACGGTGCCATCGGTCAGCACCAGCGTGCCGCGTCCCTGGTAACTGTCGTTGTCGAACTGGCCGGTGTAAAAGCTGCCGTCGGGCAGGTTCAGTCGGCCCTGGCCGGAAAAGCGCCAGTCGCTGAATTGGCCGATGTAGTGGCTGCCGTCAGTGCCGATCAACTCACCCTTGCCATTCAGCGAGCCTTCTTTGAACTGGCCCAGCCAGACATCGCCGTCCGCGTTTTCGTAGCGGCCCTTGCCGTGCAGTTGATTGTTCTTGAAGCTGCCGACATAGATGTCGCCGTCGGCGCTGTTGAAAGTTCCGTTGCCTTCGAGCTGGCCGTCGACGAAATGCCCGGTGAATTGATTGCCGTTGCCGTCGCCGCGCTGGCCTTCGCCATTGGGTTTGCCGTGGGCGAACTGGCCCTGGTAGGAGCTGCCGTCTTCGAGTTCGAGGTGACCCAGGCCGGCGTATTGATCGGCCTTGAACTCACCGCGATAGTTCATGCCGTTTTCTTTGAGGGTGCCTTCGCCGTCGCGCCGGCCGGCCTTGAAGCCGCCGTTGTAGCTGCTGGCGTTGGTGGTCAGAGCCCCCTGGCCGTCGAACAGTCCCTGGTTGAACTGTCCGCGATAGACTTCGCCATTGCTGCCATGCCATTCGCCCTGTCCGTGCCACTGGCCTTTGTCGAATTCGCCGGCGTACCAGCTGCCATTCGGGTAGTCGATACGCCCCTTGCCTTGCAGCAAGCCATTGACCAGGTCGCCGCGATAGCGTCCGCCGTCCGGCAGGCGGGCGTCGGGGGACAAAAGCGATTCGCCGTCGCCGCAAGCGGTGAGCATCAGGGTCAAGGCAAGGAGTGCAAGTGGGCGCATAGCGGATTCCGGGCAATTAGGCGAGGGAGTATGCCGCAGCCATGTGTCCTTATATAGGGCGAGGTACCGCGAGAGGGCGCGAAACAGCATGAGCTGCTTCGCATCCAGGAGGGGTTACACGAAGCACAGGGACAGTGGTTCGGCGATATACGCCGGTTTGTCCGAACCTTCGATTTCCAGGGTGGCGGTGGCCTTGAGCAGCCACTGGCCGGGTTTCTTCTCGGTGACTTCGGTCAGGTCGACCTTCAGGCGCACTTTCGAATTGACCTTGACCGGCTGGATGAATCGCACACTGTCGAGGCCGTAGTTGACCACCATCTTCAAGCCTTCGGGCATGACGAGGATGTCTTCCATCAGTTTCGGGATCAGCGACAGCGACAGAAAGCCGTGAGCGATGGTGCTGCCAAATGGCGTTTGCGCGGCTTTGACCGGGTCGACGTGGATGAACTGAAAATCTCCTGTGGCTTCGGCGAACAGGTTGATGCGGTCCTGGTCGATGGTGAGCCATTCGGAACGTCCAAGTTCCTTGCCGACATAATCATTGAGCTCTGCAACTGGAACATAGGGCATTGAGACTCTCCTTGGGTTCATCGGTTTTATAGTTTTGAAATGGGGGATTTGACCTCCCGGATTACCAATGTAGATCAACATGGCAAAACGCTCCGGTCAACTCACCATGCTTTTGGCGAATGCCGATCTATAGCGCGAGCATGCTTATAATGCCCGGCCTATGCGGATGACGGATTTTTGCGGGAGATCAACAATGTTGTTACGGGGCCTGACGTGGCTGGTGTTGTTCCAATTGCTCGGCACTGCGATCAATCATTTGTTTTTGCCGGTGCTGCCGGGGCCGATTGTGGGTTTGCTGCTATTGCTGGTGTACCTCATCTGCCGGGGGCAGGTCGGCGAGCCGCTGAACCTGGCGGCCAGCAGCCTGTTGCGGTACCTGCCGCTATTGCTGGTGCCGCCGGCCGTGGGCGTGATGGTCTATGCCGCTGATATCGCGGCGGACTTCTGGGCCATCGTTGGTGCGCTGGTATTGTCGCTGCTGCTTTCGATGGCCTTCGCCGGGGTGCTGATGCAGCGCATGGTCAAGCGTCACGCTCAGCCAGAGGACGGCCAATGATCTTCGACTGGCACGGCGCCTGGGCGTCAGTGACTCACCATCCATTGTTCGGCATCGGCATTACCCTCGGCGCCTACCAGCTTGTGCTGGCGGCGTTCGAGAAAACCCGCTGGATCTTTTTGCAGCCGGTGCTGGTCTCCATGTTGCTGGTGATCGGCGTGCTGGTGGGCTGCGGCCTGACCTACGCCGAGTACCGCAAGAGCACCGAGATTCTCAGCATCCTGCTCGGCCCGGCCACTGTCGCCCTGGCGGTGCCGCTCTATCTCAACCTGCGACGGATTCGGCAGTTGTTCTGGCCGATATTTACTACGCTGGTGATAGGTGGCGTGGTGGCCACGGGCATGGGTGTGCTGCTGGGCTGGTCGTTCGGTGCCGAGCACATGATCCTGATGACCATGGCGCCGAAGTCGGTGACCTCGCCGATCGCCATGCTGGTGGCTGAGCAAATCGGTGGCGTCGCGGCGCTGGCAGCGGTGTTCGTCTTGATTACCGGTGTGATCGGCGCGATCTTCGGCCCAAGCCTGTTGACCCGTCTCGGCGTCCACAGTCCCGAAGCGCGCGGCATGGCGTTGGGCATGACCGCCCATGCGGTCGGCACGGCGGTGGCGATGCAGGAAAATGAAGAGTGCGGCGCCTTTGCGGCGCTGGCGATGAGTCTGATGGGCGTGGCCACGGCGGTGTTGCTGCCGTTGGCGGTGTCGATGGTGGTGTAAGGAAATGTCTATGAGTCTGCCGCTTTTTCCGCTCAACACAGTGCTGTTTCCAGGTTGCATCCTCGACTTGCAGATTTTCGAGGCGCGTTACCTGGACATGATCGGTCGCTGCATGAAACAGGGCGGCGGTTTTGGCGTGGTGTGCATTCTCGATGGCGAAGAAGTCGGGATCGCCCCCGCCGGTTACGCCCTGGTCGGGTGCGAGGCGCTGATCACCGATTTCAAGCAGCAGGACAACGGTCTGCTGGGGATTCGGGTGCAGGGCGGTCGGCGCTTTCATATTTTGCGTACCGAAGTGCAGCGCGATCAGTTGACCTTGGCTGAGGTCGAGTGGCTGGAAGACGAGCCGGAGCAACCGCTGCAGGACGAGGACGCCGATCTGGTGGCGTTGCTCAAGGCGTTGGCCGAGCACCCGATGGTCGAAGCCTTGAACATGGGCACCGAAGCGACCGGGCAACAGTCACTGGCCAATCAGTTGGCGTACCTGTTGCCATTTGCCGAACTGGACAAGATTGACCTGCTGCAACTCGATGATCCGCAGCAACGACTGGATGCCATACAGGCGTTGCTGGATGAGTTGCAGGGAGAGTTGTTTGCCTGACGAGCGTTTTTGCTAATACGCATACCGCAACATCGTGTGCGGCAAATGCCGCAATACGAAGAAGCCGAACAATGCCATCAGTGCAGGCAACACCAGCCACCAGACCCTGGGTGGCAGGGCGTTGAGCGGCTCCTTGCGCTGAACCAGCCACAGGCTGGCTGCACAGACACACGCCGCCAGCATCGCGCCGGCCATGACATCGGTCGGCCAGTGCGCGCCGAGGTACACCCGCGACAAGGCAATCGCCATGGCCGGCAAACAGGCCACCAGCAACCAGGTCAGGCGCATCCGTGGCGGCTGTCCACGGCCGGCCAGTACGGCGAGCGTCAGGAACAGCGCAAAAGAACCCGATGCATGACCACTGGGCATGCTGTAGCTGGTCAGCGGATCGCTCAGCACTTCGGGGCGCATGCGGGCAAAGAACTGTTTGGTCGCGGTATTCGCCAAGGCAGTGCAGAGCAGGGTGCTTGCGGCAAACAACGCGGGGCGCCATTGGCGCATCAGCAGCAGCAAAGCAGTCAACAGCGCGCTGAACAGCAGCATGTTGCGGAATTCGCCGATCAGCGTGAAGACCACCGCGACCTCATCGAGCATCGGGCTGCGATGTTCTTGCACCAGCGTCATCACCCCTTGATCGAGGGCGCTCAGGTGCGGAAAACCGATAAACAGCGCCACCAGAATCAGACAGCTCATGCCGGCAATCAGCGCTGTGGCCCGGCGATGCTGGCGCAGGCTACTGGTGGCGCTCAGCCCCACCATCACGGCAATGCTGCCGACAACGATTCCGGCCTGAGGCCAGAAACCTTCGGGTAGCGGCAAACGAATCGCCGCGCCGGTGGCCCAGCCAGGCAACAGATAGGCCACCGACCACCCCGCACCGGCCAGCAGGCTGACGGCGATGAACCGCGGGAAAGGCATGTCGCACATGCCGGCGACCATTGGCAGCATTGGCCGCAACGGTCCGATAAAGCGGCCGACCAGCAGGCTGGCGATGCCATAGCGCTGGAAATAGGCCTCGGCCCCGGCGATCCATTCCGGGTGATGGCGCAAACCGGGCAGGCGCCGGATGTTCTGATGAAAATGCCGTCCAAGGAAATACGAAACCACGTCACCCAACACACCGGCGAGGAAGCCCAGCAGCAAGGTTTCACTCAGCGGCAACGCACCACTACCGGCAAGCACCGCAACGGTGAACAGTAAAACCGTGCCGGGGACGATCAACCCGGCAATCGCCAGGCATTCCACAAAGGCCACCAGAAATATTGCCGCTGCCAGCCATTGCGGGTTGACCGTCAACCAACCGGTTACGTTATCGAGCCATTGGCCCATACAAACCACTCCATTGAATTCAATTGATCCTGCTGAACGAACGCAATCTTCAAAACACCACCAACCCCTGTGGGAGCGGGCTTGCTCGCGAAGGCGGCCTTCCAGCCAACATTTATGCTGCCTGACACGCCACTTTCGCGAGCAAGCCCGCTCCCACAATGGATCAATCCATTTTCAAGTCAGCAAAAAATAATCGCGACCTTCGACCTGGCCCCGTCGTAGCGGGTTCCGCGTGCAATAAGCCGCGTAGGCGCCGTCGACGAAGCGGTACATCAAATGCTCGTCGCGCCCGTGGGGGATGCCCAGGCGCGTGGTCTGGATGATGTGGGCGGGCGTCTGGCCGACGTCTTCCACCAGCAGCACCTCATGGTCGAAGCGTTTGGCGTCCCACATCGGCACTTTCAGGCCCATTGCCTTGCAGAGCAGGGTTTGCCCGGCGCAGAGCTTTTGTGACGGGCGAGGGTGACCCTGGGCATCGGGATTGTTCAATAGCATCTGCGCCAGGCTGGCCGGCCCGCTCAATTCATCGACCCACGGATAGGCGGACTTGATCAGCACGGCGTTGCCGGGCCCTTGGGCGCTGAAGTTCAGGGAATCGCCGCCCCGGGCGTAATACATATAGATGTGGCCGCCATCCAGAAACAAAGCCTTACGTTTTTCTGTGTAACCGAGGGAGGCGTGGCTGCCTTTTTCTGCGCAGTAATAGGCTTCGGTTTCGATGATCCGGGCGCTGAGCCACAGGTCGCCGACCCGGTGGCGAATGACTTTGCCCAGTAAATCCCGGGCCAGAATTTGTGCGTCGCGGTCGAAAAACGCGTCCGGGAGGCCCTTGGGCAGGCTCGCAACGGACGCTCGAACAGTCAGATTGGACATGATGACCGGCGTTTGTCAGGGCTGAATGAGTCGTGATGATAACAATTTGCAGCTTAATCCCGGCTGAACGTCGGCAAATACCCCTCGATTTCGACCATCCGCCCGTCACCGCTGTTAGTCGGGAGGCACGACAGCTATAATCTGCCGCTTTACTCTTTACCAAGACCTTATCAAAGACCACGCCAGACCATGACTGAGTCCGTTCTTGATTACATGACCCGCTTGGGTTGCGCTGCCCGCGAAGCTTCCCGCGTGATCGGCCGCGCCAGCACGGCGCAGAAAAACCGCGCCCTGCAGGCTGCCGCCAATGCGCTGGATGCTGCCCGCGCCGAGCTGACGGCGGCCAATGAACTGGATTTGGCCGCCGGTCGCGCTAGTGGCCTTGAGCCAGCGCTGCTTGAACGGCTGGCGCTGACACCGGCGCGTATCGACGGCATGATCGTCGGCCTGCGTCAGGTTGCAGCGTTGCCGGACCCGGTTGGCGCGATTCGCGACATGAGCTTCCGCCCGTCCGGTATCCAGGTTGGCAAGATGCGCGTGCCATTGGGCGTGATCGGAATCATCTACGAGTCGCGGCCGAATGTGACCATCGATGCCGCGAGCCTGTGCCTGAAGTCCGGTAACGCAACCATTCTGCGTGGCGGTTCCGAGGCCATTCATTCCAATCGAGCCATCGCGGCCTGCATTCAGCGTGGCCTGGCCGAGGCCGGTCTGCCGGCTGCCGTGGTGCAAGTGGTCGAAACCACGGATCGCGCGGCCGTCGGCGCGCTGATCACCATGCCTGAATACGTCGATGTCATCGTGCCGCGCGGTGGCCGTGGCCTGATCGAACGTGTCAGCCGTGACGCCCGCGTCCCGGTGATCAAGCACCTGGACGGCATCTGCCACGTTTACGTGAGTGAACATGCCGATCTGGCCAAGGCCCAGCGCATCGCGTTCAACGCCAAGACTTACCGTTATGGCATCTGCGGTGCCATGGAAACGCTGTTGGTGGATCAAGCCGTTGCCAGGGATTTCCTGCCGGCGATGGCAGCACAGTTCCGCGAAAAAGGCGTCGAACTGCGCGGTTGCGAGCGTACCCGGGCAATCATCGATGCCGTGGCCGCTACCGAAGAAGACTGGAGCACCGAATACCTGGCGCCGATCTTGTCGATCCGGGTGGTCGACGGACTGGACCAGGCCATCGAGCACATCAATCATTACGGTTCCCATCACACCGATTCGATTGTCAGCGAACACCAGGGCGACACCCGGCGTTTCGTGGCTGAAGTCGACTCCTCGTCGGTGATGATCAATACCCCGACATGCTTCGCCGATGGCTTCGAATACGGATTGGGTGCCGAGATCGGCATTTCTACTGATAAGCTGCACGCCCGCGGCCCGGTGGGCCTCGAAGGACTGACCTGCGAGAAGTACATCGTGGTCGGCGACGGGCAGTTGCGCGGACAGGAGCCGGCCTGACTTGGGCGACTTCGACCCGTCAGCCCCGGTCACTGCCAGCGAGCCAGCCCCTCGCCGCATTGGCGTGCTGGGCGGAACGTTTGACCCGGTGCACATCGGCCATTTGCGCGGTGCGCTGGAAGTCGCCGAAACACTGGCGCTCGATGAGCTGCGTCTGACACCCAGTGCCAGGCCGCCCCATCGGGATACGCCGCAGGTGTCGGCCAAAGACCGTCTGGCGATGGTCGAGTGCGCGGTGGCCGGTGTGGCGCCGTTGGTGGTGGATGCCCGCGAATTGCAGCGGAACAAACCGTCCTACACCATTGATACCCTGGAACTGATGCGCGCCGAACTGGCCGTATCCGACCAGGTTTTTCTGCTTTTGGGCTGGGACGCTTTTTGCGGCCTGCCCACTTGGCACCGCTGGGAAGAGTTGCTCCAGCATTGCCATATCCTGGTGTTGCAACGCCCGGATGCCGACAGCGAACCGCCGGATGCCTTGCGCAACCTGCTGGCAGCGCGCTCGGTGAGCGACCCGCTGGCCCTCAAAGGGCCGAGCGGACAGATTGCATTCGTCTGGCAGACACCGCTCGCGGTATCCGCCACCCAGATCCGTCAACTGCTGGCCAGCGGTAAGTCGGTACGTTTCCTGGTGCCCGACGCGGTCCTGGCCTACATCGATGCGCACGGACTCTACCGTGCGTCGAACTGAATAGGAGTGCTTCAAGGCACGTGGCAACAACGTGTATCGAAGCCCCGAACTACGAGCAAAACGAGTTTTATATGACGAGCAACAACGAAAGCAAAGTAAAACGCAAAGGCACATTCAAGAGTGCCCCGCTGCCGGAAAAGGTCCTCGCCGCCGAGCCGCCTAAAGGCGACGAGCTGGTCAAGATCGCCGTAGCGGCCCTGGAAGACGTCAAGGCCCAGGACGTGCTGGTGATTGATGTTCGCGACAAGCAGAGCATCACTGACTACATGATCATCGCCACCGGTACCTCCAACCGCCAGATCGGCGCGATGCTGGACAAGGTCCGCGAAGCGGTCAAGGCCCTGGGCATCAAACCGCTGGGTGAAGAAGGCAAGGGTGACAGCGACTGGGTGCTGTTGGACATGGACGACGTGATCGTCCACATGATGACTTCCAACGCCCGTCAGTTCTACGACCTGGAGCGCCTGTGGAAAGGTGCCGAGCAGAGCCGTGCGGCCGATGGCAAGCACCACAGCCCTGAAGTTGGTCACGAGCACTTCAACAAGCTCAACAAAGACCAGGAATAAGGGACCGCTGTGCGACTGCGACTGATCGCCGTCGGTTCACGCATGCCCAAATGGGTGGAAGAAGGCTGGCATGAATATGCCAAGCGTCTTCCGTCCGAGCTGGCGCTGGAACTGGTGGAAATACCGCTCAATACCCGTGGCAAGAACGCCGACGTGGCCCGCTTCATCCGTCAGGAAGGCGAAGCCATGCTGGCCAAGGTCGGGCCGAACGAGCGGATTGTCACTCTCGAAGTCCATGGCAAGCCCTGGAGCACCGAGCAACTGGCGGTCGAGCTCGATCGCTGGCGGCTGGACTCGCGTACGGTCAACTTCATGGTCGGCGGCCCCGAAGGGCTGGCGCCGGAAGTCTGTGCCCGGGCTGACCAGCGCTGGTCGTTGTCGCCGCTGACCTTGCCGCACCCGCTGGTGCGGATTCTGATCGGCGAACAGTTGTACCGTGCCTGGACCGTGCTGTCCGGTCACCCTTACCACAAGTAGTTCTGCGCTCTCATGACCCAGCCGATCCGCATCAAGGACCACGAAAAAGACGCCCGTCTGGTGCGTGGCCGCGTCGTGTTCGGGGCTATTGCGGTCGTGACGTTGATCGGCGTGCTGATCGCGCGCCTGTATTTCCTGCAGGTTATCCAATACGAGTACCACTCGACCCTGTCGGAAAACAACCGCGTCCATGTGCAGCCGATTCCGCCGACTCGCGGCTTGATCTTCGACCGTAACGGCGTGGTGATTGCCGACAACCGGCCGAGCTTCAGCCTGAGCATGACCCGCGAGCGTTCCGGCGACTGGCAGCAGGTGCTCGACGTGATCGTCGAAGTGCTGGAGCTGACGCCCGAGGATCGGGTGATTTTCGAGAAGCGCATGCGTCAGGGGCGCCGGCCGTTCGAGCCGGTGCCGATCCTGTTCGAGCTGACCGAAGAGCAGATCGCCCGGATCGCCGTGAACCAGTTCCGCCTGCCAGGGGTGGAAGTGGTCGCGCAACTGGTGCGTCACTATCCGCAGGGCGCGCATTTTGCGCACTCGGTGGGGTACATGGGGCGGATCAACGAGAAAGAGCTCAAGTCTCTGGACCCGGTCAGTTACAGCGGCACCCATCAAATCGGCAAAACCGGCATCGAGCGCTTCTACGAGCCGGAGCTGCACGGTCAGGTGGGTTACGAGGAAGTCGAAACCAACGCTCGGGGCCGTGTATTGCGGGTGCTCAAGCGTACCGAACCGATTTCCGGCAAGGACATCGTCCTGAGCCTGGACATCAAATTGCAGGAAGCCGCCGAAGCCGCGCTCGGTGGTCGTCGTGGTGCGGTGGTGGCCCTGGACCCGAAAACCGGCGAGGTGCTGGCGATGGTCAGCCAGCCGAGTTTCGACCCGAACCTGTTCGTCACCGGCATCAGCTCCAAGGCCTATTCCGAGCTGCGCGATTCCATCGACCGGCCGCTGTTCAACCGCGTGCTGCGCGGCCTGTACCCGCCGGGCTCGACCATCAAGCCGGCGGTTGCGATTGCCGGCCTGGATTCCGGCGTGGTGACAGCGTCGACCCGAGTGTTCGACCCCGGTTACTACATGCTGCCCAACTACGATCACAAATACCGTAACTGGAACCGTACCGGCGACGGCTTTGTCGACCTCGATACGGCGATCATGCGTTCCAACGACACCTACTTCTATGACTTGGCCCACAAGCTGGGGATCGATCGGTTGTCGTCGTACCTGTCCAAGTTCGGTATCGGTCAGAAGGTGTCCCTGGACATGTTCGAGGAGTCGCCGGGTTTGATGCCGACCCGCGAATGGAAGCGCGCGACCCGCCGCCAGGCATGGTTCCCGGGCGAAACGCTGATTCTCGGGATCGGTCAGGGCTACATGCAGTCGACCCCCCTGCAGCTGGCTCAGGCCACCGCGCTGGTGGCCAACAAAGGCATCTGGAACCGTCCACACCTGGCCAAGACCATCGAAGGCGAGAAACCGGTGGATCAGAACCCGATGCCGGACATCATCCTGCGTGATCCGTCTGACTGGACCAAGGTCAACCACGGCATGCAGCAGGTCATGCACGGTGCCCGCGGTACGGCGCGCAAGGCCTCGATCGGTGCGCAATACCGGATTGCCGGCAAGAGCGGTACGGCCCAGGTGGTCGCGATCAAGCAGGGCGAGAAGTACGACCGTTCCAAGGTCCAGGAACGTCACCGTGACCACGCCTTGTTCGTTGGCTTTGCGCCGGCCGACGACCCGAAAATCGTCGTGTCGGTGATGGTCGAGAACGGCGAGTCCGGTTCCGGCGTCGCCGCGCCGGTGGTGCGTCAAGTCATGGATGCCTGGCTCCTGGACCAGGACGGTCGGTTGAAGCCCGAATACGCCAGCCCTATCAGTGCAGAGGCTACCGCCCGTGATGAATAACTTTGATCGCATGCTCTCCAGCGAGGATGTGATGCGTCGCCGTGCGACGTTGCTGCAACGCTTGCACATCGATGGCCCGCTGCTGATCCTGCTGCTGACCCTCGCCGCCGGCAGCCTGTTCGTGCTGTATTCGGCCAGTGGCAAGAGCTGGGACTTGCTGGCGAAGCAGGCCACCTCGTTCGGCATCGGTCTGGTGTCGATGATCGTCATCGCTCAGTTCGAACCGCGCTTCATGGCCCGCTGGGTGCCGATCGGCTATGTGATTGGCGTGCTCTTGCTGGTCGTGGTGGATGTCATGGGCCACAACGCCATGGGCGCCACGCGCTGGATCAATATTCCCGGCGTGATTCGCTTCCAGCCTTCGGAATTCATGAAGATCCTGATGCCGGCAACCATCGCCTGGTACCTGTCCAAGCGCACCTTGCCGCCGCAGCTCAAGCATGTCGGCATCAGTCTGATGCTGATCGGCATCCCGTTCATTCTCATCGTGCGGCAACCGGACCTGGGCACTTCGCTGCTGATCCTGGCCGGCGGCGCTTTCGTGCTGTTCATGGGTGGCTTGCGCTGGCGCTGGATCCTCAGCGTGCTGGCCGCCGCCGTGCCCGTGGCAGTTGCCATGTGGTTTTTCATCATGCACGACTACCAGAAGCAGCGAATCCTGACGTTCCTCGACCCGGAGAGCGATCCGCTCGGTACCGGTTGGAACATCATCCAGTCCAAGGCCGCCATCGGCTCCGGCGGTGTGTTCGGCAAGGGCTGGTTGCTGGGCACCCAGTCGCACCTGGACTTCCTGCCGGAAAGCCATACCGACTTCATCATTGCCGTAATGGGTGAAGAGTTCGGCCTGGTCGGGATCTGCGCGCTGTTGCTGATTTACCTGCTGTTGATCGGCCGCGGCCTGGTGATTACCGCCCAGGCACAGACATTGTTCGGCAAGTTGCTCGCGGGCAGCCTGACCATGACGTTTTTTGTTTATGTTTTCGTCAACATCGGTATGGTCAGTGGCCTGTTGCCGGTGGTGGGGGTGCCGTTGCCGTTCATTAGCTACGGAGGAACTTCGCTGGTGACGCTGCTGTCAGCGTTTGGGGTTTTGATGTCGATCCATACCCATCGCAAGTGGATCGCGCAAGTTTGAATAAGGTGAAATTTTCAATGCAAGTAATGCGTGGCTGGGCGACTCGATACGCGCCATGGGTCGGCCTGGTAAGCATCCTTGGCACCGTGCAGGAAGCGTTGGCAGGCGACTACGAAGGCTCACCCCAGGTGGCCGAATTCGTCGGTGAAATGACCCGCGACTACGGTTTCGCCGGTGAACAATTGATGGGTGTGTTCCGCGAAGCCGAACGCAAGCAGTCGATTCTGGACGCCATCTCGAAACCCGCCGAGCGGGTCAAGCAGTGGAGCGAATATCGCCCGATGTTCATCACCGATGCGCGCATCGCCCGGGGTGTGGACTTCTGGCGTCAGCACGAGGCGGTGTTGGCCCGTGCCGAGCAGGAATACGGCGTGCCGGCCCAGGTGATTGTCTCGATCATTGGCGTTGAAACCTTTTTCGGCCGTAATACCGGAAATTTCCGGGTGATCGATGCCTTGTCGACCCTGGGTTTCGACTATCCTCCCCGTGCCGAGTTTTTCCGCAAGGAGTTGCGTGAGTTCCTGCTGCTGGCCCGCGAAGAGCAGGTCGATCCGTTGACGCTCAAAGGCTCCTACGCCGGCGCAATGGGATTGCCGCAATTCATGCCGAGCAGCTTCCGCGCCTATGCGGTGGATTTCGACGGTGATGGTCATATCAACATCTGGACCAACCCGGACGATGCCATTGGCAGTGTCGCCAGTTACTTCAAGCGTCATGGCTGGGTCGCCGGCGAACCGGTGGTCAGCCGCGCCGATGTCCGTGGCGAGCAGGTCGACGAAGGTTTGACCACTGGAATCGAGCCGACGAAAACCGTCGGGGAGTTGCGAGCCCTGGGGTGGTCAAGTCATGATGCGCTGCGCGATGATATGCCGGTTACCGCATTCCGCCTGGAAGGCGACAATGGCCCCGAATACTGGATGGGCCTGAAGAACTTTTACGCGATCACGCGTTATAACCGCAGCGTGATGTACGCCATGGCCGTACATCAACTGTCTGAACAGCTGGTCCAAGCACGGGGCGTCAAGTAATGCGGGCATTGCCTATGAGTAAACCCCTGAAGCTGCTGGCATTCGCCGCGTTGGCAGTGCTGGTCGCCAGTTGTTCGACCAGCCGCGCGCCGGCGCAGAAATCATCCACCGCCGTGCGCTCGGCGCCGGGGCTGGACATCAACCGCGCCCACAAGGATGGCGCGCCATGGTGGGACGTCGATGTGTCGCGCATCCCGGACGCCACGCCGACCCTGCACACCGGCCCGTACAAGGCCAACCCGTACACGGTGCTCGGCAAGACTTACTTCCCGTTGCAAGAATCCAAGACCTACGTGCAGTCGGGTACGGCGTCCTGGTACGGCACCAAGTTCCATGGCCAGAACACCGCCAACGGCGAAGTGTATGACCTGTACGGCATGAGTGCCGCGCACAAGACATTGCCACTGCCGAGTTACGTTCGGGTGACCAACCTGGACAACAACAAGAGCGTGATCCTGCGAGTCAACGACCGCGGGCCGTTCTACTCGGACCGGATCATCGACTTGTCCTACGCCGCCGCCAAGAAACTCGGCTATGCCGAAACCGGCACCGCGCGGGTCAAGGTCGAAGGCATCGACCCGCAGCAATGGTGGGCAGCGAAAGGCCGTCCGGCGCCTTTGATGCTCAACGAGCCGCAAGTCGCGCAGAATAGCGCCCCGGTGATCACGGCTTCGGCCGGCACCGTCGAGCAATGGACGCCGCCGCCGCAGCAACACGCCGCCGCGGTGGTGCCGGTGCAGCTTGATGCAAAAAAAAACGCTTCTGTACCAGCCTCTGGCCAGTATCTGCAGGTGGGCGCGTTCGCCAACCCGGACGCTGCAGAACTCCTGAGATCGAAGCTCAGCGGGATGGTGAGCGCTCCGGTGTTCATCAGCTCGATCGTGCGCAATCAGCAGACCCTGCATCGGGTTCGCCTGGGCCCGATTGGATCGCCGGGTGAAATCCAGCAGGTGCAGAACAGTGTGCGTCTGGCCAATCTTGGTTCGCCAAGTGTGGTCACGGAATAAGCAACACGTAGAACTTGATTGACGATTCACCAGCGATTGGGGGGTGAATCAGGTTGTTGGCTCGTTGAAGAACAAAAGCCCGGCAAGGGTTACAGAGTGAGCAACTGAACACGCGATGACTCGTTAGAAAGTCATCTGATTAGTTTTGCCCTTGGGCAAGTTTCCATTAGCGATTTCGAGAGACGGATGAACATCACCACCTTTGCCAAACGCCTGTTCCTGCTAGTCCCGCTGCTCCTCTCACCTGCCGCGTTCGCGGTCGAGATGATGCCGTCGCCACCGCAACTGGCTGCCAAGGCCTACGTGCTCATGGATGCCAGCAGCGGCAACGTGCTGGTCGAGAACAACGGTGACCAGCGTCTGCCTCCGGCCAGCCTGACCAAGCTGATGACCGCGTACATCGCGACCCTGGAAATCCGTCGTGGCCAGATCGGCGAAAACGATCCGGTGACCGTCAGCGAAAACGCCTGGCGTACCGGCGGTTCGCGGATGTTCATCAAGGTCGGCTCGCAGGTCACCGTCAGCGACTTGTTGCACGGCATCATCATTCAGTCGGGTAACGACGCCAGTGTCGCGCTCTCCGAGCACATCGCCGGTAGCGAAGACGCCTTCGCCGACGTGATGAACAAGACCGTTGCCGACCTGGGCATGACCAATACCCACTTCATGAACCCGACCGGCCTGCCGAACCCTGAGCACTATTCGTCGGCTCACGACATGGCTGTGCTGGCCCGCGCGATCATCCACGAAGACCCGGCTCACTACGCGATCTACTCGCAGAAAGAGTTCTTCTGGAACGGCATCAAGCAACCCAACCGTAACCTGCTGCTGTGGCGCGACAAGACCGTCGACGGTCTGAAAACCGGCCACACCGACGAAGCGGGCTACTGCATGGTGTCTTCGGCCGTACGTGATGGCATGCGCCTGATCGCCGTGGTGTTCGGCACCAACAGCGAAGTGGCTCGTGCCGCAGAAACCCAGAAACTGCTGACCTACGGTTTCCGCTTCTTCGAAACCCAGACCTTCTATCAGAAGGGTGCCGAACTGGCCCAGGCGCCTGTCTGGAAAGGCTCCACCAATCAAGTCAAGGCCGGCCTGGCTGAAGACCTGACCATGACCCTGCCGAAAGGCCAGCTGAAAAAGCTCGCTGCCAGCATGACCATGAACCCGCAACTGGTCGCGCCAATCGCCAAGGGCGACGTGATCGGTAAAGTCGAAGTGAAACTGGACGACAAGGTGGTGCACAGCGCTGATCTGATCGCTCTGGACGCTGTCGAGGAAGGTGGTATCTTCCGCCGCATGTGGGATAGCATCCGTCTATTCTTCTACGGCTTGTTCAACTGAATTTAGTGTGCACCTGCATGGCTCCGCGCTGATCTGGCGCGCAGCCATGCCCGTCGCCACGGCTTACGCTTACGAGGCCGTTACGCCATGACCGATACCGAAGTAAAGGCGCCAAAGATCGAATTTCCCCAGACTGATTATCCGGTTAAGGTGATTTGCGATACGGGCGCAGGCAACAAGGACAGGATCATCGAAATCGTCAAGCAGTACGCGACGATCAACGATGAACGTGTCGATGAGCGTCAAAGCAGCAACGGCAAATACACCACCATTCAGTTGCACATCGTCGCGACCGACCAGGACCAGCTGTACAACATCAACAGCTTTCTGCGGGCCACCGGTTTCGTGCACATGGTGCTGTGATGTCTGGCACGTTGGGCTTTCGCGAGCTCGGCCAGATGGCTTACGAGCCGGTCTGGCATGCCATGCAACGCTTCACCAACGAACGCGGCAGTGATGCCGCCGACGAAATCTGGCTGGTGGAACACCCCCCGGTGTTCACCCAGGGCCAGGCGGGCAAGGCCGAGCATCTGCTGCTTCCCGGTGATATTCCGGTGGTGCAGGTCGACCGTGGTGGTCAGGTGACCTACCACGGCCCCGGTCAACTGGTGGCTTATCTGCTGCTGGACGTACGCAAGCTCGGTTTTGGCGTGCGCGATCTGGTCACCCGGATGGAGCAGTGCCTGATCGAGCTGCTCGCCAGTTACGGCGTGACCGCTGCGGCCAAGCCTGATGCACCGGGTGTCTACGTCGACGGGGCGAAAATCGCTTCCCTGGGTCTGCGGATCCGCCACGGTTGTTCCTTTCATGGCCTGGCCTTGAACGTGGACATGAACCTGGAACCGTTTCGACGGATTAATCCCTGCGGCTACGCCGGGCTGGCGATGACCCAGCTGAGCGATCACGCAGGATCGATTGAATTTGCCGAGGTAAGTGCCCGGCTGCGCGCGCAGCTCGTCAAACACCTCGACTATGCTGAGCAGACGACCCTGACGGGCGGAATCGACTGATATGACTACTGATGCAGTGCAAACCATGATCCCGACGCTCGATGTTACCGAGCGCCCGGCCCCGCGTCCCAAGGTTGAAGCCGGCGTCAAGCTGCGCGGCGCCGAGAAGGTTGCACGCATCCCGGTGAAGATCATTCCGACCACCGAACTGCCGAAGAAACCAGACTGGATTCGCGTACGCATCCCGGTTTCGCCGGAAGTCGACCGCATCAAGGCCCTGCTGCGCAAACACAAGCTGCACAGTGTGTGTGAAGAAGCGTCCTGCCCGAACCTGGGCGAGTGCTTCTCCGGTGGCACCGCGACCTTCATGATCATGGGTGACATCTGCACCCGTCGTTGCCCGTTCTGCGATGTCGGCCACGGCCGTCCGAAGCCACTGGACGTCAACGAGCCGGAAAGCCTGGCCATCGCCATCGCCGACCTGCGCCTGAAGTACGTGGTGATCACCTCGGTGGACCGTGATGACCTGCGCGACGGCGGTGCCCAGCACTTTGCCGACTGCATTCGCGAAATCCGCAAACTGTCACCGAATGTGCAGCTCGAAACCCTGGTTCCGGACTACCGTGGCCGCATGGACATCGCGCTGGAAATCACTGCGGCCGAGCCACCGGATGTGTTCAACCACAACCTGGAAACCGTGCCGCGCCTCTACAAGGCTGCGCGTCCGGGTTCGGACTACCAGTGGTCGCTGACCTTGCTGCAACGCTTCAAGCAGATGATGCCGCACATTCCGACCAAGTCCGGCTTGATGCTGGGCCTGGGTGAAACCGACGAAGAAGTCATCGAAGTCATGAAGCGCATGCGCGAACACGACATCGACATGCTGACCCTGGGCCAGTACCTGCAACCGTCCCGCAGCCACTTGCCGGTGCAGCGCTTCGTGCACCCGGACACCTTCGCCTGGTTCGCCGAGGAAGGCTACAAGATGGGCTTCAAGAACGTTGCCTCGGGTCCGTTGGTACGCTCCTCGTATCACGCCGACGAGCAGGCAAAGCTGGTCAAGGCCGAGCTGATGTCGTCCTGATCGACTGTGAAACATAAAACGCCCGCAAGGTTTCAAAGCCTTGCGGGCGTTTTTTTGCCTGGCCTACGGCACTGGCCGTTTTTTCCTGCAACCTGCGGGGCGACTTAGCCTCTTCTGTTTGTCCCCGTTCCTGACTACTGTGTGCTGAAGCTTTCACGCAGGGAGATTCACGGATGACCGCTCGACCGATCCACACTCTTTGCCCTCACGCTCCCGTCCCGGCACTGCCGTCGGAAGGCATGATCGGCGTTATCGCGCCCGCCGGTCCCGCGGCGCTGGACACCGACAAGGCGCTACGATGGATGCGTGCCCGGGGTTATTCATTGAAAGTGTTTCCCGGGGTCTACGAGAAAGATGGCTATCTGGCCGGCAGTGATGATGTGCGCCTGAACGATCTGCACGCCGCGTTCGCGGATCGTGACGTCGATGCCATCATTTGTCTGCGCGGTGGATACGGCACGCCCCGGCTGCTCGATCGTATCGATTTCAAGTTGCTGCGTGACAACGCCAAGCCGTTCGTCGGCTACAGCGACATCACTGCGCTGCATTTGGCGATCAGTCGATATGCAGGCTTCGTGACGTTTCATGGTCCGCTGCTCAATGCCGACCTGCTGGGTGACAAGCAACAGCCTACAGAGTCTTCCTTCTTCAACATGCTGCGAGGGCAGGTGAGGGCGGGCACAGTGCTGGCGCACCCGGTGGCCTACCCGTTGACAACGATCGAGCCAGGCGTTGCTCATGGACGCTTGCTCGGCGGCAATCTGGCCATGATTACCGCAACCATGGGCACGCCTTACGAGATGGACGCCGAGGGCGTCATTCTGTTGATCGAAGACATCAACGAGCCGCTGTACCGCATCGACCGCTTGCTGACCCATCTGCGGCTGGCGGGCACGTTGCACAAGCTGCGCGGCGTGTTGGTAGGCGATGTGGCGGGGGTGGAGGTAGCAGCGCTGGAGAGGTTGCTCAAGCAGACTTTCGAGCCATTGAAGATACCGGTGCTGTCCGGATGGCGCAGCGGTCATTGCGACCCGAATCTGACATTGCCCATGGGGGCACTGGTCAGGCTGGATGCGGGGAGTCAGGAATTGATGCTGGAGCAGGATGTAGTGATTAGATCGTAGAGATCTGCCGACTGAGAGTCAGTCTTCGCGAGCAAGCCCGCTCCCACACTGATTTTGTGTCGTTCACAGATCCAGTGTGGGAGCGGGCTTGCTCGCGAAGCTTTTAGCGGTTACGCAAGCCTTCCAGCAACTTGTGCGTCGGATAGCCATCCGCCGGCCAGCCAAACGACTGTTGGGCGCTGCGGATCGCCTTGCGGGTGTTGGCGCCAATGATTCCGTCGGCGGTGCCGGCGTCGTAGTTTTGCGCGCTCAACAGGTTTTGCAGCTCGATCCGCTCGGTACGGCTCAGTGGCAGGTCATCCTTTGGCCACATGCCGTTGATCAAGCCTGCGCCATTGAAGCGTTCGGACAACAGGCTCACCCCCAGGGCGTAGGACGACGAGTTGTTGTACTTGAGAATCGCACGGAAGTTATCGAGCACCAGGAACGCCGGGCCACGATAGCCGGCCGGCAACAGCAGTGCTGCGGACAGTTGCTCCGAGCCTGCCGGGACCTGGCCGCCGTTGGGCAGCGTAATGCCCAGTTGCCGCCATTCGGCGACACTCTTGCGAATCGTGCCATCGGCCAGCACGTAGTTGAAGCCGCTCGGCAGCTGAACTTCAAACCCCCACGGCTGACCTCGCTGCCAGCCTGAGCTTTGCAGGTAGTGCGCGGTCGAGGCCAGGGCATCGGCCGAGCTGCCCCAGATATCGCGGCGCCCGTCACCATCGAAGTCCACGGCATGGGTGTTGTAGGTGGTCGGGATGAACTGGGTCTGGCCCATGGCGCCGGCCCAGGATCCGAGCATCTTCTCGGGTTCGATATCGCCTTGTTGCAGGATTTGCAGGGCGGCAATCAATTGCGCGTGGGCGAAACCGGGGCGACGGCCTTCGTAGGCCAGGGTCGCCAGTGAGTTGATCACCGACTTGCTGCCCTGGAACTGGCCAAAGTTGCTTTCCATTCCCCACACGGCCACCAGCGCCTGACGGTCAACGCCGTAACGCTGCTCGATGCTTTGCAGGATGTCGGCGTATTGGTTGATCAACGACTGGCCTTTACGGACCCGCAGCGGCGACAGGGCGCCATCGAGGTATTCCCACACCGGTTTTGCGAATTCCGGTTGGCTGCGATCGGCGCGAATCACACTGGGGTCGAAGCTGACATTGGCGAAGGCGCGATCAAACAGATCGGCACGGATACCGGCGGCCAGGGCATCCTGGCGGAAACCCGCCTGCCATTCGGCAAAGGTCTGGGTTGGCTGGATGTCGAGGTTCTCACCTGTCGGAACCACAGGCGGAACAACCGCCGGGGCGGTGGCGACAGGAAGCGTCTGAAGCGGCTGAGCGTCGGCTGCGGTAGGTTTTTCCGCACAGGCGACAAGCAAAACAAGGCTGGATGCAGCGATCAATTGGCGTAAGTGCCAACGACGGAGAAGACAAAAGGGCATGCACGGGTCCAGGGAGTACGAATCAGGTACAGACCTTACCATGTCAAAGGGGTGTTCTGCTTTACGCAGCCAGAAAGTAAGAAGCCTCCCAGCTGTCAGACTGGAAGGCTTCGCGGCGGTAACTGCCTTTGCCCTTGGCCGGGCGTTCCTGGCGGCTGCGGAACAATGGCTGGGCGATGATGGATTTGGCCTTGTTGGGGCCGTGTTTGGACGGCTTTTTGCTCATGATGATGCCTCGCAAGGGAGTGGTTTTTGCGGGGCAAATCATCGGCCGAAGTTGGGGGGTTGTCTAGTCCCAGTGACTATCAGAAAAAGCGCCGCTCTCTGTAGGAGCGAGCTTGCTCGCGATGGTCGTTAACGATAACACCAGAGTTTCTGATTTAACGCAGCGCCCTCAGGTGCTTCGCGAGCAAGCTCGCTCCTACAGGGGGCGGTGTTATTCAGCGGGTAGGGTTAAGCGCTGACCCGCCATCAACAACGTCAACCGGCTCAGGCTCATCCACGGCGAACCGGCCGCCTGGCCCTTGATCTGCGCGTCAATGCGCTGTGCTTCGAGCAGCAGTTGCGCCCAGCGTTGCGCCGAGTAGCGTTGCAGCGCTTTGCTCATCAACGGTTTTCGTTTGTCCCAGACCGGAGGTTTGGCTTGGCTGAAGGCCTTGTCCAGCGGCGTCCCCTGGCTGTATTGCAGCGAAATATTGGCCAGCAGGCGCAACTCCCGGGCCAGGGCCCAGAGAATCACCGGCGGCTCGACACCTTCACCGCGTAAGCCTTCGAGCATGCGCAACGCGTGGGCCGCTTCACCATTGAGCACCGCATCGGTCAGGCCGAAGACGTCGAAGCGCGCACTATCGGCCACCGCAGCCTGCACCGTTTCAACGGTGATCTGACCGCCTTCGGCCATCAGTTTGAGCTTTTCGATTTCCTGGGCGGCGGCCAGCAAGTTGCCCTCGACCCGCGCTGCGATCAGCTCAACAGCGTCCTGGCTGGCGGAAAGCCCGGCCTGGGACAGGCGTTGGCGGATCCAGCTCGGCAACTGGCCGATGTCGATAGGCCAGATCTGCACGAACTGGGTCTGCTGTCCTTCGACCAGCGCTTTGCCCCACTTGGTTTTCTGCGCGCTGCCATCGAGTTTCGGCAGGCTGATCAGCATCACGGTGTCTTCGGCCGGGCGCGAGCAGTATTCGATAAGCGCGGCGGCCCCTTTGTCGCCGGGTTTGCCGGAAGGCAGGCGCAGTTCCAGCAGACGTTTTTCGGCAAACAGCGACATGCTGGCGCCGGCTTGCAGCAGCGTTCCCCAGTCGAAACTGGCGTCGGCGGCAAACACCTGGCGTTCATCGAATCCCTGCTGACGGGCGGCTGCGCGAATAGCGTCGGCCGCCTCCTGACACAGCAGCGGGTCATCGCCGCTGATGACGTAGACCGGCGCAAGGGCGCCTTGCAGGTGTTTGGCGAGTTGGGCGGGGGCGAGTTTCATAAGAGAGGGCGAACGGGGCGCCTGAGCGCCCCGTAAGTCTTACTGCTGCGGCAGTTCGATAGGCGACTGACGCGGGGTTTCCGCTTCAGCCTTCTTTGCTGCTTCCAGTGCCGCGGCATCAGCCTTGGCCTTGGCTTCGGCAGTCTGTTGCAAATGATCCAGCTGGCCAGGGTTCAGTTGTTGCAGGCGCAGCATCATGCGTTGAACCAGCTCGCGGCGGGCCTCCGTCCGGGCCGTTGCGGCTTCCTGGTCGGAACCCACCAGGTTGCTGCTGTCGTGCATAAAGACTTTCTGCACTTCAAGCTTGTCGCTCAACAATGGCAGATCACCGCGACCACGGATGTCGTAGCTCAGCACGGTGGTGAACTGGTACTCGCCGGTACTACTGGCGCCTGCGTAGCTGAGGATGCGCTGGCTTTCCTGCTCATTGGTCAGCACCAGTTTGTACGGTGCGCCGGTATAGACTTTGACGCCGCTACCTTCCAGTACCCGGCGCAATTGGGTAACGGTTTCGCCATAGGCGTTGCGGGCACTCAGGTCGAGTTCCTTGATCGCCAGTTCGTCGGTGCCGGTGCCGCGCAGCTGGAAACCGCAGGCGCTCAACAGAACCGCGAGGCCCATCACCAGCAGATTGCGTTTGATCATCTTGTTGCTCCCCTTGAAACCATGTGGGCCGATCAAACGGCCCGAAAGGTTTTACTCGGCGCCAGGCTCACCTGGCGCCTGGTCCAATTAGCTGGCGACGATATTGACCAGTTTCCCGGGCACTACGATCACTTTACGAATGGTCAGACCGTCGACGAAACGCAGGACGTTCTCGTTGGCACGGGCGGCGGCTTCGACTTCTTCACGACTGGCACTGGCCGGCATTTCGATCTGGCCACGCAGCTTGCCGTTGACCTGGATGACGAGCGTCAGGCTGTCCTGCACCAGTGCGCTGTCGTCCTGCACCGGCCAACCGGCGTCGATCACAGGATCAGCGTGACCCAGTTGATTCCACAGCTCGTGGCTGATGTGCGGCGTGATCGGAGCCAGCAGCAGGGTCACGGTTTCCAGACCTTCGTGAATCAGTGCGCGATCCTGTTCGGTGCCTTGTGCGGCTTTTTCCAGCACGTTCATCAGCGTCATGACCTGAGCGATGGCGGTGTTGAATTTGTGGTTCTGGCCGACGTCCTGGCTGGCCTGCTTGATGGCCAGGTGGATCGAGCGACGAACGGCTTTCTGCTCGTCATTCAGGCTGGCGATGTCCAGTTTGCCCGGCAGGCCCTGAGTGACGTGTGCTTGAGCCAGACGCCAGACGCGCTTGAGGAAACGGTGCGAACCTTCTACGCCGGAGTCAGACCATTCCGCGCTCATGTCAGGTGGCGAGGCGAACATCATGAACAGGCGGCAGGTGTCTGCACCGAACTGGTCAATCATCGACTGTGGGTCGACGCCGTTGTTCTTTGACTTGGCCATTTTCTCGGTGCCACCGATTTCCACCGGCAAGCCATCAGCTTTCAATTTTGCGCTGATAACCTTGGCTTTGCTGTCACGCTCAAGTTCGACGTCTGCCGGGTTGAACCAGGTGTAAGCGCCGTTGGCTTCGCGACGATAGTAAGTCTCGGCGATCACCATGCCCTGGGTCAGCAGGTTCTTGAACGGCTCGTTGGAGCTCACCAGGCCTTCGTCGCGCATCAGCTTGTGGAAGAAACGTGCGTAGAGCAGGTGAAGGATCGCGTGTTCGATACCGCCGATGTACTGGTCAACCGGCAGCCAGTGGTCGGCCGCCGATTTTTCGACCAGGCCGCCTTCATAGTGCGGCGAGGCGTAACGGGCGTAGTACCACGAGGACTCGACGAAGGTGTCCATGGTGTCGGTTTCACGCTTGGCCGGTGCGCCGCATTTAGGACAGGTGCACTCGTAGAACTCGGGCATGCGCGCCAGTGGCGAACCGGCGCCATCGGGTACGACGTCTTCCGGCAGCACGACAGGCAGTTGATCTTCCGGTACCGGCACGTCACCGCAGGTGGTGCAGTGGATGATCGGGATCGGGCAACCCCAGTAACGCTGACGGCTGATGCCCCAGTCGCGCAGGCGGAACTGGGTACGCGAGGCGCCCAGTGCTTTCTTGATCAGCGCGACTTCGATGGCGTCGAAGGCACCCGCGAAGTCGAGGCCGTCGAACTCGCCGGAATTGATCAGCGTGCCGTACTCGCCGTAGGCGTCTTGCCATGGTGCCGGGTTGGTGTCACCGGAACTGGTGCGCACTACCGATTTAACCGGCAGGTTGTACTTGTGGGCGAATTCGAAATCGCGTTCGTCGTGGGCCGGAACCGCCATCACCGCGCCATCGCCGTAGTGCATCAGCACATAGTTGGCGACCCATACCGGCAGTTTTTCGCCAGTCAGCGGGTGCTCGACGAACAGGCCGGTTGGCAGGCCTTTTTTCTCCTGGGTGGCGACGTCGGCTTCGGCCACGCTGCCGCCCTTGCATTCAGCGATGAATGCTTGCAGCTCAGGATTGTTCTGTGCCGCGAGGGTGGCCAGGTGGTGCTCGGCGGCCACGGCGACGTAAGTCGCGCCCATCAGGGTGTCCGGACGGGTGGTGAAGACTTTCAGTGCGCCGGCTTCGCCGATGGAATCGACGTTGTACGGGAACTGCACTTCCATGCCGCGGGACTTGCCGATCCAGTTGCGCTGCATGGTCTTGACCTGTTCAGGCCAGCCAGTCAGTTCGTCGAGGCTCTCCAGCAGCTCATCCGCGTAGGCGGTGATCTTGAAGTAGTACATCGGGATTTCGCGCTTTTCGATCAGCGCGCCGGAACGCCAGCCGCGACCGTCGATCACCTGTTCGTTGGCCAGGACGGTCTGGTCGACCGGGTCCCAGTTCACGGTGCCGCTTTTTTTGTAGATCACACCTTTTTCGAACAGGCGGGTGAACAGCCATTGTTCCCAGCGGTAGTAATCCGGCTTGCAGGTGGTCACTTCGCGCGACCAGTCCACCGCCAGGCCCAGGCTGCGCAGCTGGCTTTTCATGTAGGCGATGTTTTCGTAGGTCCACTTGGCGGGCGCTACGTTGTTCTTCATCGCGGCGTTTTCCGCCGGCATGCCGAAGGCGTCCCAACCCATCGGTTGCAGAACGTTCTTGCCTTGCATGCGCTGGTAGCGGGAGATCACGTCGCCGATGGTGTAGTTGCGCACGTGCCCCATGTGTAGCTTGCCGCTGGGGTAAGGGAACATCGACAGGCAGTAGTAAGTCTCCTTGCCTGGCTGTTCACTGACTTCAAAGGACTTTTGCTCGTCCCAGAACGACTGGGCGGCGGCTTCGATTTCACGGGGCTGATATTGTTCGTGCATGGCTACTTTTGAACTGAATAGGGGTGGCCTAATCCTCTTCAATGCAACGCTGGACGCTGATCTCGCCACATTGGCGTTTTCGATGCCCAGCCGAGCTGGAAGTGGAGTTACAGGAAGCGCCGTAGCATACATGACCGTGCTCTACCGAGGGAAACCCTGATTGCTGCCGCACGTCCTGCAAAAAACGCTGCGAGGGCCGTTGGTCGCGGCGTTCAGCCGGTTTGTTCATGGAAGCTAAGCTCTAACTGGGGAGTAGGTCTTATCTTCCAATGAGGTGAGGGATGGTTGAGTCACAGCAAAAAGCTACAAAACCGGAGCTGTACGAAAGGCTGATCGATCGTTTGGCCTTGGCCCTGGATGCGGCAAAAACCGCTAGCCGGTTGCGCGACGAACGCCCTCTGGAACTGGAACTGCGCGGCCTGAGCCCCGCAGAGTTTGCACTGGTCAAGGCGTATCTGGATCGCAGTGAACGTGAGACACACGGATGCTTGTCAGAGGCGATAAAGCAACTCGACGCACCACGTTCGGCCAAGATCATCTGGCTCAAGGACAAGGTTCCCGGCAGAGACGCGGTAAAGGTCCGGTCTATGCAGTTCAAATAGGGCACAGAGCCATGCTCCATGATTTTTTGAAGCATAGTCCCTCTATATTGATTGTCGCATTGCGCTAACCCACTTAGGCTTCGGGCATCTCCGGGAGATGCTCGATGCTTTTTCGTTATTTCGTAAAACAACTTCTTTTGCCACCTGGCGTTCTTTTGCTGCTGCTTTTGCTTGCCTGGTGGTTGCGCCGCTCAAGGCCAAGGCTTGCCAGTGCGTGCTTTGCTTTGGGGCTGGGTGGTTTGTGGCTGATGAGTCTGCCGGTGGTGGTGCAGTGGAGTGCCGGCCTGCTTGAGCGTGAGCCACCGCTGGCCCGCGATGAATGGACAGTCATGGGGCAACGCGCGGACGCGATTGTGATCCTCGGTTCGGGGCGCGAGCGCGGTGACGTGGCCTGGGGCGCCGACCAGCCCACGGGTGTCGGCCTGGAGCGCCAGCGCTTTGCTGCGCGACTGGCCAAGGCTTCCGGCTTGCCGGTATTGACCAGCGGCGGCTTGCATTACGGCACGCCACCCAGCGAGGCCCAGATGATGGCTGACTCCTTGCGTGACGATTTTGGCGTGACCGTACGCTGGCAGGAAGGGCGCAGCCGTACGACCTGGGAAAATGCGCAGTTCAGCGCCGAGGTGTTGCTTCCACAGGGTATCAAGCGTGTGGTGCTGGTGACTCACGCCTGGCATATGCCGCGAGCGGCCTGGAGTTTCCGCAAGGCCGGGTTTGAGGTGGTGCCGGCGCCAGTAGGGTTTCTCGGCGGCGACAACGCGCGGCCACTGGGGGGCTGGATGCCGGAGTTCAAGGCGATCTGGCAGAACGGGCAGTTGATGAACGAGGCGGTGGGGCAGGTCGGTTATTCGTTGTTTTACCGATAACCCGATGGCTACGCTTTCTCTGTAGGAGCCGGCTTGCCGGCGAAGGCAATAGCCGCCGTGATACCGCTTTCGCTGGCAAGCCAGCTCCTACAAGTTTAATGCGTCATCGGTTCAGACAGTCTTGGCCATCCGGCTCGCAATCAGCGCCCAGCCAAACAACAACACGCAGGCAATGAGCAATGGCCACGAGCGCCACTCCAGGTACGGCGTGAGGTTGTGCATCGGCACCACTTCGCCATACAGGATGCCGCGTTCGAACTGCGGGATCTGATCGGTAATCTGACCGAACGGGTTGATCAGGCCGGACACGCCGTTGTTGGTGGCGCGGATCATCCAGCGGCCGGCCTCCAGTGCACGCATCTGCGCCATCTGCAGGTGTTGCAGCGGGCCGATGGAGGTGCCGAACCAGGTGTCGTTGCTGATGGTCAGCAACAGGTCGCTGCGGGCGGCCAGGCTGGCGGCGAACTCCGGGTAGACCACTTCATAGCAGATGAACGGCGCGATCTGATAACCCTTGGCCTGCAGCAGCGGCTGGTCGGCCGGGCCGCGGGCAAAGTCCGACATCGGCAGGTCGAAGAATGCGATCAGCCCGCGCAGTACATCCTGCAACGGAACATATTCACCAAACGGCACCAGTTTTTGCTTGAGGTAAGTGCCGTCGCCTTCACCGGTAACGGTGATGCCATTGAAGAAACGCTTCTCGTGGCGTACTTCCATGCGAACCGGAACACCGGTAATCAGCGCCGATTTACGCTCGGCCGCGAAGCTGCCCATCATGTTCAGGTAGCCCTCGGCGGACTCCTTGAGCACCGGGATCGCCGTTTCCGGCCAAATCAGAAGATCGACGCGCCTGGAGCTGAAACTCATGTCGCGGTACAGCGCCAGTTGCGCGTTGAGCTGCGCCGGGTCCCACTTCATGCTCTGTTCGATGTTGCCCTGAATGGCGGCAACGCTCAGTGGCGGACCTGACGGGCTGGTCCAGGCGTGGTGCTTGAGCGCCATCCCGACCAGCCACGGGCCGATCAGCAACAATACGCCTGCTGCGATGAAGCCTTTGCGCCCCGTGCGAACCAGGCGCAAGCCGTTGTAGATCAACGCGGCCGTCAGGGCCAGGGTGAAGGAAATCAGCCACATCCCGCCGATGGGCGCGAGCCCGGCCAGCGGGCCGTCGAGCTGGCTGTAACCGGAATACAGCCACGGGAAACCCGTCAGGAACCAGCCGCGGAAGGCTTCCTGGGCGACCCACAGCGCAGCGAACGCCAGGGCGTCGGCCAGCGGCGCCTCATTGCGGCGCAGCCAGCGCGCCCAAATCCAGGCGGGCAGGGCAAAGAACCAGGCAATCGCCGCCGTGAAGATCAACATCAGGAAACCGGCCAGCAACACCGAGGCGCCGCCGAAATGGTGAATGCTGTAGTAGATCCAGCTGGTGCCGGCACCGAACAGGCCGAAACCGAAACACCAGCCGCGACCCAGCGCCTGGCGTGGGCTCAGCTCGCGCAATCCGGCATAGAACAGGCCGACGGCGAGCAGTGCCAGTGGCCAGATATCGAACGGCGCCAGGGCCAGAGTGGTGATTGCACCGGCCGCCACGGCCAGCAGGTTACCGGGCCAGCCGGGGCGGGTTGTCCAGCGCATTTCAATCCTTAGCGAGCAATGGGCGTCAGGCGAAGCAAGTGAATCCGACGGCTGTCGGCGTTCAGGATGCGGAAGCGGTACGGGCCGATTTCAGTGATTTCATTACGTTTTGGCAAATGCCCGAACGCGCTCATCACCAGGCCGCCAACGGTGTCGAACTCGTCGTCGGAGAATTCGCTGTCGAAAAACTCGTTGAAGTTCTCGATCGGTGTCAGGGCCTTGATCAGGAAATCACCGCTGGGCAGCGGCTTGATGTAGCTGTCTTCTTCGACGTCGTGTTCGTCTTCGATGTCGCCGACGATTTGTTCCAGCACGTCCTCGATGGTTACCAGGCCGGCCACGCCGCCGTACTCGTCGATGACGATGGCCATGTGGTTGTGATTGGCGCGAAATTCGCGCAGCAGCACGTTAAGGCGCTTGGACTCCGGCACGAAGGTGGCCGGGCGCAGCAGGTCCTTGATGTTGAAGCTGTCGCCGTTCTCCTTGAGGATCAACGGCAGCAAGTCCTTGGCCAGCAATACACCCATCACGTCGTCGTGGCTTTCGCCGATGACCGGGTAACGGGAGTGGGCCGATTCGACCACGGCCGGCAGGAACTCGCGGGGTGTCTGGGTCGCCTTGATGCTGACCATTTGCGAGCGCGGGACCATGATGTCCCGGACCTGCAAGTCAGCCACCTGGATGGCGCCTTCGACGATGGCCAGCGCTTCGCTGTCCAGCAGTTTGTTCTGGTGTGCATCGCGCAGCAGCTCCAGCAGCTCCTGGCGGTTTTTCGGCTCGTGGGCAAAAGCCTGGGTGAGCTTACCCAGCCATGACTTCTGCCCGTTGCTCGATCGATCTTCGCTCATAGCGATTACTCTGAATCCTTTGTTGTTTCGGTAGGGGATAAATCGGTTTCGTCGTCCGCGTACGGATCGGGAAAGCCCAATTCTGCAAGCAACGTTCGTTCCAGTGCTTCCATTTCTTCGGCTTCGTCGTCATCAATATGGTCGTAACCGAGCAGATGCAAGCAGCCGTGAATCACCAGGTGTGCCCAATGGGCCTTGAGTTCCTTGCCTTGTTCGGCGGCTTCACGCTCGACCACGGCGACACAGATCACCAGGTCGCCCAGCAGCGGGATGTCGAGGAACTCATCCGGCACATCGGCCGGGAATGACAAGACGTTAGTTGCGTAATCCTTTTGCCGCCAGGTGTGGTTCAGCTCGCGGCCTTCGGCTTCGTCGACGAGACGAATGGTCATCTCCGAATCGGCGGTGCGCTGGCGCAGGGCCAGTTCGCACCACTGGCGGAACTCGGCTTCGCTGGGGGCGCAGGCTTCGGTGGCGATTTGCAGGTCAAGCTCAAGCATCGCGGCGGCTATCCTTGGCGGCTGCATCATCGGCCGTATGGTTTTCGAAACGCTCGTAGGCTTCGACGATGCGCTGCACCAGCGGATGGCGCACGACGTCCTTGGGCTGGAAGTGGGTAAAGCTGATGCCCGGCACATCCTTGAGCACTTCGATCACGTGGCGCAGGCCGGACTTGGTGCCGCGTGGCAGGTCGACCTGGGTGATGTCCCCGGTGATGACGGCCGTGGAGCCGAAGCCGATCCGGGTCAGGAACATCTTCATTTGCTCGACTGTGGTGTTCTGGCTTTCGTCGAGAATGATGAAGCTGTTGTTCAGCGTACGGCCGCGCATGTATGCCAGTGGCGCGACTTCAATCACCTGGCGTTCGATCAGCTTGGCGACGTATTCGAAACCGAGCATTTCGTAGAGCGCGTCGTAGAGCGGGCGCAGATACGGGTCGATTTTTTGCGACAGGTCGCCAGGCAGGAAGCCGAGTTTTTCACCCGCTTCGACCGCCGGACGAACCAGCAGGATGCGGCGAATCTGCTCGCGCTCCAGTGCATCGACCGCGCAGGCGACGGCCAGGTAGGTCTTGCCGGTACCGGCCGGACCGATACCGAAGTTGATGTCGTTACCGAGGATTTCCTTCACGTAGCGTATTTGATTCAAGCCGCGGGGGCGAATCATGCCTTTCTTGGTGCGCAGGGCTACGGACGGTTCGGCGGGGGAGTGGTTGTCCAGCGCTTCGACGGCCGATTCCTGCAGGAACAGGTGAACCATGTCCGGCGACAGCTCGGTACCCTTGGTTTCCCGGTACAGGCGGCGCAGGAGGTTTTCCGCGGAGGTGGTGTGTTTGGGTTCGCCGATCAGCTCGAACTGGTTTCCGCGATTGCGGATCTCGATGGTCAGGCGCTGTTCGATCAAGCGCAAATGCTCGTCGAATTGCCCGCACAGATTGGCGAAGCGGCGAGCTTCAAAAGGCTCGAGGATGAAACGATGTGGTTCTATGGGTGCGTTCAAGGTCGTATTTAGCCGCCCTGGGGCAATTGGGATGAAATCAAGGATAACGCCAGTGACGTGGGTGCGAAAGCTCTTAAATGAGGCAACCCGATTCCCGCCTCTGGCGCAGTCCCTGTGGGAGCGGGCTTGCTCGCGAAGAGGGCCTGTCAGTCAATATTGATGTAGCTGACAGACCGCCTTCGCGAGCAAGCCCGCTCCCACAGGGATATTCGGTGTTATTGAATCAGCGAACCCCGCAGCGAGTGCGGTTGTGCGGCATCGATATGCACGTCGGCGAACTGGCCGATCAGGGTCGGATTGTCGCAGCGGAAGTTGACGATACGGTTATTCTCGGTCCGGCCTTGCAGCTCGCCGGGGTCTTTTTTCGAGTAATCGGTCACCAGGATCCGCTGGATCGAACCGACCATTTGTCGGCTGATCTCGAAGCCTTGCTGGTTCAGGCGATGTTGCAGGGCGTTCAGGCGCTCTTTTTTCAGTTCTTCCGGGGTTTCATCGGCCAGGTCGGCGGCCGGTGTGCCCGGGCGCTGGCTGTAGACGAACGAGTAGGAAAAGTCGAAGCCGACGTCGGCAATCAGCTTCATGGTTTGTTCGAAGTCTTTTTCGGTCTCGCCCGGGAAGCCAACGATGAAGTCCGAGCTGATGCAGATCCCCGGCACGGCGGCGCGCAGCTTGCGCAGTTTGGATTTGTATTCCAGTGCGGTGTGGTTGCGCTTCATTGCGGCGAGGATGCGGTCCGAGCCCGATTGCACTGGCAAGTGCAGGTGCTTGACCAGCTCCGGCACGTCGGCGTGGGCCTGGATCAGGCTGTCGGAGAATTCCAGTGGATGCGACGTGGTGTAACGGATGCGGTCGATGCCATCGACAGCGGCGACCACACGGATCAGCTCGGCCAGATCCGCCGAGCGCCCGTCATGGGTGAGGCCGCGGTAGCCGTTGACGTTCTGCCCCAGCAGCGTCACCTCCCGCACGCCGTTTTCGGCCAGGTGAATGATCTCGGCAATCACGTCGTCGAACGGCCGGCTGACCTCTTCGCCGCGGGTGTAGGGCACCACGCAGAACGTGCAGTACTTGCTGCAACCTTCCATGACCGACACATAAGCGCTCGGGCCGTCGACGCGGGGCTCGGGCAAATGGTCGAATTTTTCGATTTCCGGGAACGAGACGTCGACTTGCGGCAGCTTGGTGATGCGTGCGGCGTCGATCATTTCCGGCAGGCGGTGCAGGGTCTGCGGGCCGAAGACTACGTCGACGTACGGCGCGCGATCACGGATGGCCGCACCTTCCTGGCTGGCCACGCAACCGCCGACGGCGATCACCATGTCCGGGTTGGCCAGCTTCAGTTCGCGCCAGCGCCCGAGCTGGGAGTAAACGCGGTCCTGCGCACGTTCGCGGATCGAACAGGTGTTGAGCAGGATGACGTCGGCGTCTTCAGCGCGCGCGGTGACTTCCAGGGCCTGATGTTCGCCCAGCAGATCGACCATGCGCGAGCTGTCGTACTCGTTCATCTGGCAACCGTGGGTTTCGATGTAAAGCTTCTTGGCCATGGAAAGAGTCATCACGTGATTCAAAGAACCGCGCATTATAGGGAACATGTCCCGAGGTTCCTACCGTTGCGCGTCCGACGGCTGTGCTATAGTTCGCGCCCTCATTTTTACCCCGATTTGTTACCCGCCCACCATGACCAAACGTGAAGCTCCAATCTACAAGGTGATTTTCCTCAATCAGGGCCAGGTGTTCGAAATGTACGCCAAGCAGATCTATCAAAGTGATCTGTGGGGCTTTCTGGAAGTGGAAGAGTTCGTCTTTGGCGAGCGCACGCAAGTGGTCGTCGATCCGAGCGAAGAAAAGCTCAAGGCTCAGTTCGAGGGCGTGGTGCGCAGTTTTGTGCCGATGCATTCGATCGTGCGTATCGACGAAGTCGAGCGTCTGGGGACACCGAAAATCAGCGAAGCCCGGGGCGCGGTCGGCAATGTCATGCCGTTTCCGATGCCGATGCCTGAGAAGTAAATCTCAAGACCGAGTTGTCCCATTCGCTGGCAAGCCAGCTCCTACAGACATGCGCGATCCCTGTAGGAGCTGGCTTGCCAGCGAAGGCGTCAGAAGCGTCGGTGCAAAACTAAGGAAGTGGCGAAAACGGCGTGCGCCCGTCAGCGCTTTGCAATTCCATCAAATATTTACGGAAAATTTGCCCGAGCACCTGGGTGGCAAGCTCCAGCTCTTCGCGGGGCATTTTTTCGGTGACTTCGTCGGCGGTGTCCAGGGCATCTTCGGCGCCATTGACCGCCGCCATCTTCAGCAGGATATACGCCTGGACGTTATTGGCCTGCACACCCTCGCCGTGGAAGAACATGGTGCCGAGCTTGAATTGCGCCTGGGCATGGCCTTGCAGCGAAGCCTTTTCGAAATAGCTCAGGGCTTGATTGAGGTCGCGCGGCGCGTTTTTACCTTCGTAGTAGAACTCACCCAACTCGTATTGCGCTTGCGCATCCCCTTCATCCGACGCTTTCTGGCAGGCGGCGAGCGCTTGTTCCAGGTCTTGCGGCTGGGTATTGAGGGTGCAGCGACCCATCGCTGGGATTAACAACGAGTTGCCGCCTGCTTGTGCGTGCGCGAGCAGGGGCTGAAGAAGCAACAGGCAGCCCAGTGCAAGGGTGCGGCCGGTGCGGTTCATGGGAATCGACTTACCTCTGAAGGGCGCGCGGACCCATCGAGGGATCCAATAAGCGCGCATTATGAAATAAGCAGGGGCAACCTTACAAAGTCTTTACTCGTTTTTCTGCTGCGCGGGAATTTTATCACCCACTTTGCGGAGGATTATTTGCAGGTGAGTAGGAAAAGACGCGGGAATGTAGGCGAAAGCTGACGCTGGCAATGGCCAACGTCAGCCATTCAGCGTTACTTCAATGCAGCGAAGGCGCGCTCGGCGGCATCCAGGGTCAGCTTCAGTTCAGCTTCGCCGTGGGCGATCGAGGTGAACCCGGCTTCGAATGCGCTCGGTGCCAGGTAGACGCCACCTTCCAGCATCAGATGGAAGAAGCGTCCGAACAACGCCGCGTCGCTGGCCATCACGTCATCGAAAGTAACGATGTTGTCGGCGCCACTGAAGTACAGGCCGAACATGCCACCGGCCTGAGTGGTCACGAACGGAATACCGGCCGCATCGGCGCGCTGTTGCAAGCCGTCGAGCAGGCGAGTGGTGTAGTCGGTCAGTTCGGCGTGGAAGCCCGGACGGCTGATCAGGCGCAGGGTGGTCAGGCCGGCGGCCATCGCCAGCGGGTTACCGGACAGCGTACCGGCCTGGTAGACCGGGCCGAGCGGGGCGATGCGCTGCATGATTTCACGCTTGCCGCCGAAGCAGCCGACCGGCATGCCGCCACCGATGATCTTGCCGAAAGTGGTCAGGTCCGGGGTTACGCCGTAATAAGCCTGGGCGCCGCCGAGAGCGACACGGAAACCGGTCATCACTTCGTCGAAAATCAGCACCACACCGTGTTTGTCGCAGAGGGTCCGCAGACCTTCGAGGAAACCCGGTGCCGGCGGCACGCAATTCATGTTGCCGGCCACCGGCTCGACGATGATGCAGGCCACGTCCTGGCCCACTTCGGCGAGCATGTTCTCAACGGCATCGATGTCGTTGAACGGCAAGGTCAGGGTGTGTTTGGCGAATGCCGCCGGTACACCGGCCGAGCTCGGTACGCCTTGGGTCAGTGCGCCGGAACCGGCCTTGACCAGCAGGCTGTCGGAGTGACCGTGGTAGCAGCCTTCGAATTTGATGATGCTGTCGCGGCCGGTGAAGCCACGGGCCAGGCGGATAGCACTCATGGTTGCTTCGGTGCCGGAGCTGACCATGCGCACCATTTCCATCGACGGCACGAGCGAGCAGACCAGGTCGGCCATCTGCGTTTCCATCTCGGTCGGAGCGCCGTAGGACAAACCGTGCTCAAGCTGCTTGCGCACCGCGTCCAGCACGTCCGGGTGGCTGTGGCCGAGGATCATCGGGCCCCAGGAACCGACGTAATCCACATAGCGCTTGTTGTCTTCATCGGTGACATAGGCGCCTTCGGCGTGTTTGAAGAACAACGGCGTGCCGCCGACGCTCTTGAACGCGCGAACCGGCGAGTTCACGCCACCGGGAATGTGTTTCTGGGCATTGGCAAACAGCGTTTCGGAACGAGACATGGTCGGGCTCTCAGATTTTAAGTAATTCGTTAAAGGCGCGGGCACGACGGGTGACTTCAGCCGTGCTCTCGGCACCGAACAGGCCATGCACCACCGCCAGCAGATCGACCCCATGGGCCACCAGCGGGGCGGCGTTGTCCAGGGTGATGCCGCCGATCGCGCAGATCGGCAAGTGCAGTTGCTGGCGGGCCTGATCGAGCAGTTCGAGGCTGCAGGTCGGTGCGCCAGGCTTGGTATTGGAATTGAAGAAGCGGCCGAAGGCGACATAACTGGCGCCTTCTTTGGCGGCCTGTTCGGCGAGCCCCAGTTGCGCGTGGCAGGTCGAGCCAATGATCGCATCGCGACCCAGCAAGGCACGAGTCGGCGACAACGGACCATCGGTCTGGCCCAGGTGCACGCCGACGTTCAGGCGTGCCGCCAGCTCGGCGTCATCGTTGATGATCAACTGGGTCTTGTAACGTTCGCACAAATCGCGAAGGGCTTCGGCCTCACGCAGGCGGCGGGCCTCGTCACTGCTCTTGTCGCGGTATTGCAGCAGGGTGACGCCGCCTTCCAGCGCCGCCTCCACGTACGAAAGAAATTTACCGGCCAGCAACTGGCTATCGGTAATGGCGTACAGGCCACGTAGTTTCATCGGACAAGCCTCACCGCATCGCGAATGGAAAGTTACGAACAGAAGTCCAGTGGCAAACGACGCGGAACAAACTGGCCTTTGCCCAGCTGCTCGGCGTCACGCAGGGTGCGCCACGTGTAGTTAAGTGCAGTCTGTACAGCGCCGGCGAGGTTTTCGCCCTGGGCCAGACGGCCGGCGAGGGCGCTGGCGAGGGTGCAGCCGGAACCGTGATAACTGCCGGGTAGACGCTGGCAGGTAAAGGTTTCGCGGTGACCGTCGCGGCTATACAGGCGATTGTGGATTTCGGTTTCATCACCGTGGCCGCCGGTGATCAGCAGGTGTTTGACGAACGGCAAGAGTTTTTCAGCGCACTCGTCCGCGGTGCCTTCGGGCAGTTCGGCGAGGATACGGGCTTCGGGAAGGTTAGGGGTCGCAATGATCGACAAGGGCAGCAGGCGTTCGCGCATGGCGTAGCCGACCTCGTCCTTGCCCAGGCGTCCGCCGCCGCCGGCGCGCAGCACCGGGTCGCAGACCACTGGCAAATGCGGGTGCGCCGAAAGCAGTTCGACCACGGTGTCGACCATTTCCAGGGAACCGAGCATGCCCAGTTTGACCGCCGCGACTTCGGAGTCGTTGAGCACGGCGTTGGCCTGGGCCAATACCCACTCACGGTCGAGGACGCGGAAGTCAGTGACATTGACAGTGTCTTGCACGGTCAGGGCGGTGACGGCCGGAGCCGCATGGCAACCCTGGGCGAGCAGGGCTTCGATATCTGCCTGCAAGCCGGCGCCACCACTTGGGTCGTGGCCGGAGAGACAGAGGACAACGGGGCGAGAGCTGTAGATATTCATGGTGCGCGAGCTTACCACCAAACATTCTTTTTCGGGTGCAGCGACACTCCATTGTGGCGAGGGAGCTTGCTCCCGCTGGGGCGCGAAGCGGCCGCAAAAAACCGTCATGTTCATTGCGTCGACTGGTATTACGACTGCTTCGCAGCCGAGCGGGAGCAAGCTCCCTCGCCACAGTCGTCCTCGTGCCACTGTTTGTGTTGCTGAGACCCCCGTCCTAGAGCCTTTTAAGGAAAAATTTCAATGGTGTTTAATCGCCGCCAGCGGCTATGCTAGAGTGGATCCAAACCAATAACAGGTGATACCGGTTTTACGTCTACTCAAAAGGAATGGGGGGCTTCCTGACAGAACCGGACAGGCCACGCTGGGGCTTCAATGCGCTATTTGCTGATGTTGCTGTTGTGTTTGCCCCTCCTGGCAAACGCCGTCGAGTTCGACGAGTTCACTCAAAGCCTCCCCTTGGGGCGAACCCTGCAAGTCTATGAGGACGCAGGTGGTCAGGCGACCATCGCGGATATCCGTGCGCAAGCGGCGGCCGGCAACTTCAAACCGCACCATAAGGACACGCTCAACGCCGGGTACTCGCGTTCAGTGTTCTGGCTGAAAATCGATCTGCAT
Source organism: Pseudomonas sp. GW821-FHT01C01 (assembly GCF_059422645.1). NCBI lineage: Bacteria > Pseudomonadati > Pseudomonadota > Gammaproteobacteria > Pseudomonadales > Pseudomonadaceae > Pseudomonas > Pseudomonas sp. GW821-FHT01C01. The sequence goes on from NZ_JBWKXF010000018.1 coordinate 67,527, forward strand.
TACCGCCCGACCAATCCGGCGGCGCAACGGACCTGGCTGTTGGAGCTGGCCTATCCGCCCCTCGATCATCTTGATTTCTATTTGCCTGATGCTACCGGTCACTATCAGTTGATCAGGCAGACCGGCGATGCCTTGCCGTTCGCCAGTCGCGAGATCCGTCAGAACAACTATTTGTTCGACCTGACGTTCAAGCCTGATCAGGCCGAAACCGTATTCCTGCGATTGCAAAGCGAAGGCTCGATCCAGGCGCCGGTGACCTTGTGGTCGAGCACGGCGTACCTCGAAGAGCAGCCCGTGCGCCTTTACGTACTGGGATTGATCTACGGCGTGTTGCTGGGGATGCTGGTCTACAACCTGTTCATCTACCTCAGCGTGCGCGACACCAGTTACCTCTACTACATCTTCTATATCGCCTCGTTCGGCTTGTATCAGCTGTCAGTAAACGGTGCGGCCGTGCAGTATTTCTGGCCGGACAACCCCTGGTGGGCCAACGCAGCGACGCCGTTTTTCATTGGCTGTGCGGGACTGTTCGGCAGTCAGTTCGCCCGCAGTTTCCTGCAGATGGCCACCCACAGTCGCTGGCTCGATCGCTTGTTGCTGGCGTTGGTCGCCTTTGGCGCGCTGGTGGTCGGCCTGTCATTGATGACCGGTTACGCCCTGGCCCTGCGCCTGGCCACGGCCCTGGCGCTGACGTTCACCGTGGTGATTTTTGCCGCCGGGATCTTTGCCTGGCTGCGGGGCCTGCGGGTGGCGCGGTATTTCATCATTGCCTGGTCGGCATTTTTGCTCGGCGGTATCGTCAATACGCTGATGGTGCTGGGATACCTGCCAAACGTGTTCCTGACCATGTATTCCAGCCAGATCGGCTCGGCCATCGAAGTGGCGTTACTGTCCCTGGCACTGGCCGACCGCATTAACGACATGCGCGAGCAGCAGGCGCAAACGCTATTCGACGCCAGCCAGAAGCTTGAAGTCCTCAACCAGCAACTGGCGCGCAGTAACAAGCTCAAGGACGAATTCCTGGCCACCCTGACCCATGAACTGCGCACGCCCATGAACGGTGTGATCGGTTCGCTGGAACTGATGCAGACGGTCGAAATGGACCCTGAGCTGGAGCAGTATCAGCAGACGGCTGCGGGATCGGCCCGGGACATGATGCGCATGGTTAACGGCATCCTGACCCTCACCGAATTGCAGGCCGGCAAACTCAATGCCTCGGCCGACACCTTCAGTTTGCGCGGTATGGTCGAGGCCCTGCGCACGCAGTTCGAGGGCAACGCATCGAGCAAGTCGCTGGACTTCAAGGTCGATGTCGCGCCAGGTGTGCCGGATCGCTTGCACGGCGACCACGTCAAGATCGCGCAGTGCCTGGAGTGTCTGCTGGATAACGCCATCAAGTTCACCCGGATCGGCGGCCTGGCCCTGCGGGTCACCGCCAAGGCCATCGAGCCCGACCGGCTGGCGCTGACCTTTGCGGTGATCGATACGGGCATTGGCTTCACTGATTTGGGGGAGGCCACGATGTATCAGCGGTTCTTCCAGCTCGATGGCTCGATGACCCGTGAATACGGTGGCCTGGGTGTTGGCCTGGCGATTTGCCGACAGTTGATCGAGTTGCTGGGTGGACGCCTGACGCATCGCACCGAGCCAGGACGCGGCAGCCGGTTTCAGCTTGATGTCGAAGTCGGGCTGCCAGTGGCCGAACGTCCGGTGACGCCGTTGATGACCCGGGATTTTCCGCGCCTGCGCTTGCCTCAGGATTGTGCCGTGCTGTTGGTGGATGACAACGGCATCAGCCAGTTGGTGATGCGTGGGATGTTGCTCAAGCTGGGTTTTCGCGTACGCACCGCCGACAGCGCCGATGTCGCGCTCGATCTCTTGCAGCGCGAAGGGTTTGACGCGGTGCTGGTCGATTGCCAGTTGCCGCTTCAGGAAGATGTGTCGGTGTGCTGCCAGATCCGCGCGTTACCCGGTTATGCCGAGCTGCCACTGTTCATGATCGCCCTGGGCGGTGACCTTGAGCGCTGCCCGACCGGTGCGTTGATTGATTACTTGAGCAAACCGGTGAAATTCGAAGACTTGCAGGCCGCGCTCTACCGCCGTGTGCTCTGCTCGCAACAGGGCGAAAGCGCCGACAATTAGGCGTGTATGACACTTTGTTCGGCCGTGGGGCGGTGCTTAACTGAAGTCCCTTGGCCGACCAAAGGAGCCCTGTCATGAACCTGCATCAGTTCGCCGAAACCCACGAAGTCACCAACCAGCCACCGTCACTGGATGGCGCAAACCTGTACCGCATCGACTTGCCGTTGCAGGAATGGTCGCGGCGGTTCGGGGCCGGTTGGGCCGAATCGCGGATCGACGCCTACGGCGCGCTGGCCGGTGGCCCGTTGATGGAAGCCGGGTTCCTGGCCAATCAGAACAAGCCGGTGTTCAACAGCCATGACCGGTTTGGTCATCGCATCGATCTGGTGGAGTTTCATCCGGCCTATCACCAATTGATGCGCACAGCGGTCGAGCACGGCTTGACCTCGCTGCCCTGGGCGCATCCGCAGGACGGGGCCCATGTCGCCCGTGCTTGCATGTCGTACCTGCACAGCCAGGCCGAAGCCGGCAGTGGCTGCCCGTTGACCATGACCTTCGCCAGTGTCCCGGCCATGCGTCTGCAACCGGATCTGGCGGAAAAATGGCTGCCGAAAATCCTCGCCACCGAATACGACCCGCGCAACGTCGGCATGGCCCACAAGGCCGGGGTCACCATCGGCATGGCCATGACCGAGAAGCAGGGCGGCACCGATGTCCGGGCCAACACCACCAAGGCGTATCCGGTCGGCGCCAGTGGCCCCGGCCAGGCCTATGAGCTGGTGGGCCACAAATGGTTCTGTTCGGCGCCGATGTGCGATGCTTTCCTGACCCTGGCGCAGACCGACAAGGGCCTGACCTGTTTCCTGCTGCCGCGCCATCGTCCGGATGACACGCGCAATCAGTTCTACATCCAGCGCCTCAAGAACAAGCTCGGCAATTGCTCCAACGCCTCCAGTGAAGTGGAGTTTCGTGGCGCACTGGCGTGGATGATCGGTGAGGAGGGCCGTGGCGTTCCGACGATCATCGAGATGGTCGCCATGACCCGCTTCGATTGCATGGTCGGTTCCAGTGCGCTGATGCGTCAGGCATTGACCCAGGCCAGCCATCACTGTGCCCACCGTTCAGTCGGCGGCAAGCTGCTCAGCGAACAGCCCTTGATGCAAAACGTGTTGGCGGATCTGGCACTGGAAAGCGAAGCCGCCCTGGCCTTGAGCCTGCGCATGGGCCGGGCGCTGGATCATCTGGATGATTCGCAGGAAGCCAAATTCGCCCGGTTGGTGACGGCGGTGGGCAAGTACTGGATCTGCAAGCGGGCGCCGGCGATGATCAACGAAGCCGCCGAATGCATGGGCGGCGCGGGTTATGTCGAAGAAAGCATCCTGCCGCGGCTTTACCGCGAGGCGCCGGTGAATTCGACGTGGGAAGGGTCCGGCAACGTGCAATGTCTCGACGTGCTGCGTGCCTTGTCGAAAGAGCCGGGCGTGCTCGATGCGCTGTTCAGCGAGCTGGGCGATGGTCATGGCGACAAGCGCCTGGCTGCGCACATCAATCAATTGCAGGCGGCCTTCAAGGACACCGGCGACATTCAGTACCGTGCCCGGCAGTTGACCGAGGACATCGCGTTGGGGTTGCAGGCCAGGTTGTTGCTGGAAGCCGGGAATGCGGTGGTCAGTGATGCCTTCATCGCCAGTCGTCTGGAAGGTGGCGGCCGAGTGTACGGCGCGTTACCGCGCGGGCTGGATGTGGAAGCCATTGTCGCTCGCTCGACTCCGCAGGGTTTCTGATCCAGGTGCATGATCACCACTGGGCCAATGTGGGAGCGGGCTTGCTCGCGAATGCGGTTTCACATTCAACCTTGATGTGACTGACAGGCCGCTTTCGCGAGCAAGCCCGCTCCCACATTTGATCTACTGTGTGCACAGAGTTTGTGTAGCAATCACTGTTCCCGTGAAGCAACGATGCAGGCAAGATGAAGGTCTGCAAGTCAGAACACAGGATGCTGATCGTGACCGAAGCTTTTATCGTCGTTCAAACTGCCGAGCAAGCCGTGGATCGGCTTGCATTCTTGCACAATCGTGCAACCACCGCGTTGAGTCAGGCGCTCAAGCGTTACCTCAAGGATCGCGTCGAGCCTGATGCCGAACAGCGAGCGTTGTTCCGTTATCCCGAACTGCGACTGACCTACCATTGCCAGGGTGAAGTCCCGCAAACCACCCGTGCCTACGCCAAGGTCCAGCTGCCGGGCACCTACAGCGTCACCGTCACACATCCGTCGGCATTCCGTAAATACCTGCTGGAACAACTCGTGCCCTTGATGCACGACTTCACCGTGACCGTGGAAGTCGGTGTCAGCGAGCAGAACATTCCATATCCGTATGTGGTCGAGCAGGGCGATGAGCTGGCGGGTTCCGGCGTCACCGCTGCCGTGCTGGCGCGAGTGTTCCCGAGTACCGACCTGTCGGCCGCGACCGATGGCATCGCCGACGGTTTGTACGATTGGGAAAACACCGATCCGCTGCCCCTGGCCCTGTTCGATGCCGCACGGGTGGATTTCTCCCTGCGCCGACTGGTGCATTACACCGGCAGCGACTGGCGCCATGTGCAGCCGTGGATTCTGCTGACCAACTATCACCGCTACGTCGACCAGTTCATCGTCCATGGTCTGGAGCAACTGCGCCAAGACCCGCGTTTCGTGCGCATGGTGTTGCCGGGTAACGTGATCATCGAGAAGAGCATGGATCACGGCGAGGCTTCGGCGATTGCCGCGGGCGTAGTCTGGCACCGCTACCAGATGCCGGCCTACCACCTGATCGCCAGCGATGGCCACGGCGTGACGCTGGTGAACATCGGTGTCGGCCCGTCCAACGCCAAGAACATCACCGACCACCTCGCCGTTCTGCGTCCGCATTGCTGGCTGATGATCGGCCACTGCGGCGGCCTGCGTCAGTCGCAAACCATTGGCGACTACGTGCTGGCCCACGCTTACATGCGCCGCGACGGCATTCTCGACCGGGTGGTGCCGCCGAACATTCCGATTCCGGCCCTGGCCGAGGTGCAGCTTGCACTTCAGCAGGCGGCGGCCAATATCACCGGCGAGAAGGGCGACGAGCTGAAGAAACGCCTGCGTACCGGTACCGTGCTGACCTACGACGACCGTAACTGGGAATTGCGTTGGGCGCAGGAACGACCGCTGATCAACCTGTCCCGCGCCGTAGCGGTGGACATGGAAAGCGGCACCATCGCAGCGCAAGGTTATCGTTTGCGGGTGCCATACGGCACGTTGCTCTGCGTGTCGGACAAGCCGCTGCACAGTGAAATCAAGCTGCCGGGCTCGGCCAACGCGTTCTATGAGCGCGCGGTCAGCCAGCACTTGAAGATCGGTATCGAGGCGGTGGATCTGTTGCGCACCGAACTCAACTCGTTGCACTCGCGCAAACTGCGCAGCTTCGACGAGCCGCCGTTCCGCTAACGGTTGTCATGGTCATTTGGCGGTCAGGGCACTAGCATTAGCAGCCCTGACCGTTAGATGTTGTTTTGCCCATGTCGCGTCCATCTCGCCCACCTTCCCGCCGCCCTGGTGTGAAGCCTTCTTCATCTGCTCCACGGCGTGTCGCCAAGGCACCACCGGCCGAGCCGAAGCTGATCCTGTTCAACAAACCGTTCGATGTGCTGACGCAATTCAGCGACGGAGAAGGGCGCGCGACGCTCAAGGATTACATCGATGTACCGGGGATCTATCCGGCCGGACGGCTGGACCGTGACAGTGAAGGTTTGCTGTTGTTGACCAATGACGGACAGCTTCAGGCACGGATCGCCGACCCGAAACACAAACTGGCCAAGACCTATTGGGTGCAGGTCGAGGGCGAGCCGAGCGCCGAGCAATTGCAGCGTTTGCGTGACGGCGTCGAATTGAATGACGGCATGACCTTGCCCGCCGAGGCGCGGCAACTGGACGAGCCCGAGCTGTGGCCGCGCAATCCGCCGGTGCGTTTTCGCAAAAGCGTGCCGACCAGTTGGCTGGAGTTGGTGATTCGCGAAGGGCGCAATCGTCAGGTGCGGCGCATGACCGCTGCGGTCGGGTTGCCGACCTTGCGCCTGGTGCGGGTCAGAATCGGCGACTGGACAATCGAAGGGCTCGATCAGGGCCAGTGGAAAGAAGTACCGGCGCGCTTATAAGGCGCCGGATTCGATCAGGCCGATCACCACGCTCTTGATGATGAACGCCGCTACGCCCAGGCCCAGAACAAAGAACAGGATGAACGAGCCGAAGCGCCCGGCCTTGGACTTCTTCGCCAGATCCCAGACGATGAAACCCATGAAAATGATCAGGATCGTGACCAGACCGGTCATCATCCATTCTTCAAAAACTGCAGGATCCATCGAACATCTCCAGCGCGGGCGAGGCTAAAAGGGCGCGCCGAGTATACGCCACACAGAATTCGCGCTGTATTGACCTGCGTCGGTGTGTCGCAGTCATTCGTCGCCTGTTCCGGCCTCTTCGCTGGCAAGCCAGCTCCTACAAGGGCGGCGCAATACCTGTAGGAGCTGGCTTGCCAGCGAAGGCGTACTTAGCTGCGCAGATGAGTCAAAGGCAGTTCGGTGCTATTCAAAACCTGATTCAGCACAAAACTCGAGCGCACGCTGGTCACCCCTTCAATCCGGGTCAGATGCCCGAGCAGCAGTTTCTGGTAGTGATCCATGTCCGGCACCACGACCTTGAGTTGATAGTCGGCATCCATTCCGGTCACCAGGCTGCATTCGAGCACTTGGGGCAGGGTACGAATGGCTGCTTCGAAGTTTTCGAAACGTTCCGGTGTGTGACGGTCCATGCCGATCAACACATAGGCCGTCAGGCTCAGGCCGAGCATTTTGCGGTCGAGCAGGGCGACCTGACGGGAAATGTAGCCGTCGTCCTCCAGTTGCTTGACCCGCCGCGAGCACGGCGAAGGTGACAGGCCAATGCGCTCGGCCAGTTCCTGGTTGGAGATACGCGCGTCGCGCTGCAATTCCGCCAAAATACTCAGGTCGTAACGGTCGAGTTTGCTCATCAATCGGTCCTTTGTCGTAACTATTGCGACGGATTATCTATCCAGGGTTAAAAATTGCGCAAGTGATGTTTAATTCAGCAATCTTCGCAATCCTCTGCCAGCGCTCCCGGCCTATTCTTATCACCAGAATCACTGCTCGGACAAACAGTCCAGTGCGGCCCGCCCAATCAGGCCCGCCGCGGTCGCCACCCCCACCGGGGATGTGCCGGCCCCCGAGCTACACACTGTCCAGAAGACGGCGTGAGGTGAGCCGACGTCAAAAGCGTCGAGCCAGGACGAAGTTCTCAAGGGGAGGCCGACGGGTCTCCCCTTTTTCTTGCGCGGAATTTGCCCCCCAGCCCTCAATAAATAAGTTGCGCGACTGATAACCTGATGCAGAACCGGCCTGAGGTTTTCCAGTCTTACGTACAGGCCCTAACCCTCCGTGAGGAAAAGCATGAAATCGCGCATCTGGCGTCTAGCCGGTGTAGGTTTGTTGTGTGCCAGCGTCGCTACGCAAACGCTGGCCGATGAACAGCAAAACCGTGGTCACGATGGCGGACAACATGACCAGGATGGTCATCAGGGCAACAATCAGGGCCATGGCGGCAACAATCAGCCGCCGCCGCAAAACGGCCAGCAGCAGAATCAGCCTCGTGCGCAGAACAACGACAACCGCCATGACGAGCACAACGGCCAGAATCAACATCAGAACAACGGACAGTGGCAGAACCGTCCAGCGCCGGATTTCAACAGCCGGGTTCGCTCGCCGCCGCCACCGCCGCAGTTGCCGGCCACTGACATGCCGATCCAGCCCCGTCCCGACACCGTGCGCCAGACCCAGCAGCCGCAGCGCGGTTACTACCAGGACCAGCCGCGTCGCAACAATTACAACCAGCACTGGAGTGGCTATACAAACGTACCGTCCTATGACAATCACTGGCAGGGGCGCTCGAGTGGCTATGGTAACGGCTGGGGGCCAGGCCCCAGGTATCGCCCCGGCCAGGTGATCGACCGCTTCCCCGAGCGTAACTTCCGCGTGCCTTACCGTGGCATGGATTATTACTATTCCGGTGGCTACTGGTATCGCCCGCTGGGCCCGCGTTATGAGGTGGTAGAGCCACCACGGGGGATTCGCGTCAGCTACCTGCCTGATTACGCCGAACAGGTGTGGATCGGCGGGGCGCTGCTGTTCCTCGCGGCCGGTTCGTATTACGCCTACCAGGAGAGCACTCAGGACTACGTCGTGGTCGAGCCGCCGGTTGGCCAATCGCAGGCGCAACCGCCAGCCGGCAGCAACAGTTATGACGTGGAGGCGTATCCGGCCAACGGTCAGTCGCCGGAGCAGGTCAGTCGGGATGGCTACGAGTGTTATCAATACGCGGTGCAACAGAGTGGTTTCGATCCACGAACCGCCACCTACCAGCCAGACCCGTCGGTGGTGCAAGCCTACCGACAGGCCCAGGGCAACTGCCTGAGCAGTCGCGGTTATCAGGTGAATTACTGAGCCCGGGCGGTTTTCACCACTTCCCGCGGGTCGGCGTGCACCAGCACTTCGGCGCGCGGGTAGGCGCTGTGAATGGCCGCAGCAGCCTGATCGCTGATGCCGTGGGCGACTGACAGCGTCAGTTCCCCCGGCAACTCCAGATGCAACTGCACAAACCACTGGTTGCCGGAGATCCGCGTACGCAGGTCATGCGCACCCAACACACCGGGCACGCTGCATGCCAGTTCCAGCATGTGCTGGCTGACATCCGGCGGCAGTTCTTCATCCATCAACACCGCGAAGCTCTCCCGGGCGATCCGCACCGCGCTCCACAGAATGTAGGCGGCGATGCCCAGGCCAAACCAGGCGTCGACTTGAATCCAGCCAAACCCGGCCAGTACCAGCGCCAGCAAAATGCTGCCGTTGAGCAGCATGTCCGAACGGTAATGCAGCGAGTCGGCACGCACGGCGTTGGAGCCGGTAGCCTTGATCACCCGATGTTGCAGCATCAGCAAGGCCAGGGTCAGGGCGAGGGAGAACACAATCACGCCAATACTGATCCACGGCGCGCCAACCGGTTCGGGATGTTTCAGCCGATCGTAGGCCTGCAATGCAATCAGTACCGCACTGCCGCCAATGAACAACGCCTGGGCCATGCCCGCCAATGACTCGGCCTTGCCGTGCCCGTAGCGATGATCATCGTCGGCGGGGCGCAGGGCGTAATGCACCGCCAGCAGGTTGAGCAATGACGTGACGCCGTCGAGTGCCGAGTCGGTGAGTCCGGCGAGCATGCTCACCGAGCCGCTCAGCCACCAGGCGATGGCTTTGGCGACGATCAACGTGCACGCTACCGCCACCGAGGCACGGGTCGCCAGCCGCAGCAGGCGGGCGTGTTCGGAGCTGGAGGTCTTAGTGGCCATCGTTTCTTGAGAGTCCTTTCGCACGTAGGGATTACGCGGCCGGTTGCAGGCCGAACATCGCCAGTTGCTGGGTGCTGCCCTTGCTCTGGATCAGGCGTGGATCGTCCAGCGGGAAGCTGCGGCCCAGTTCGCTTTCCAGAATAGTCTGCAACTTGCGGTTATCGACCTTGCCGTCGGGGCCGATGGCGTCCTTGAGTTTTTGCGGGTCGACCTGGGCGGTCTTGCCCGGCTCGAAGTAAATCGCACCGGTGGCGAAGTCCACGGCAAACGCGATCAGGCCGGGGATGATGTAGAACAGCAGGCCTACGGCATCGAGCGCGGCGATGGCCGGGTCGATCTTGCCTTCGATCTGGCCACGACGATCCGGGTAGAAAATCGAACCGCAGGCGGTCACTTGAGTCAGCAAGGTTGCGACCAAAACACCGCCAATCAGGCGAAAGGGAGCACGCATTTGAAATCTCCTGAGTAGAACGCCAAGAACGTTACTGATTAGAGCCCAGACTACGCCAAACAGTTCGCCGTTATACTCGGCCCTCTGTTTTGGAGCCAGCATGATTTCTTTGCCGATTGATGAAGTTTTACCCGCCCTGCGTGAAGCCCTCGCTACACGCCACGAAGCCGTGCTCGAAGCGCCGCCCGGCGCCGGTAAAACCACCCGCGTGCCTTTGGCCCTGCTCAACGAACCGTGGCTGGCCGGGCAGACCATCCTGATGCTCGAGCCCCGCCGGTTGGCCGCACGCGCAGCGGCGGAACGGCTGGCCAGTGAGCTGGGAGAGAAAGTCGGCGAAACCGTGGGTTATCGCATTCGACTCGATAGCAAAGTCGGCCCCAACACCCGCATCGAAGTGGTCACCGAAGGCATCCTCACCCGGCGCTTGCAGGATGATCCGGCGCTGGAAGGCGTGGGCCTGCTGATTTTCGACGAATTTCACGAGCGCAGCCTCGACGCTGACCTGGCCTTGGCCCTGAGCCTTAATGGCCGCGAGCTGTTCCGGGACGACCAGCCACTGAAAATCCTCTTGATGTCCGCCACGCTGGAAGGCGAACGCTTGGCCGGGCTGCTGGACGACGCGCCGATCCTGCGCAGCGAAGGGCGCATGTACCCGGTGGCGATGCGCTGGGGGCGGCCGTTCCAGGCCGGTGAATTCATCGAGCCGCGGCTGGTGCAGACCATCCTTGAAGCCTTGAACGACGAGACCGGCAGCGTGCTGGTGTTCCTGCCGGGGCAGGCAGAAATCCGCCGCGTGCATCAGCAACTGGCCGATGCGTTGGGCGACAACCCACAGGTTTTACTGTGCCCGTTGCACGGTGAACTGGACCTGGCCGCGCAACGGGCCGCGATCGATCCGGCACCGGCGGGCAAGCGCAAAGTGGTGCTGGCCACCAACATCGCCGAAACCAGTTTGACCATCGACGGCGTGCGCGTGGTGATTGATGCCGGGTTGGCGCGGGTGCCGCGTTTCGACCCCGGCAGCGGCATGACCCGCCTCGATACCCAGCGCATCTCGAAGGCCAGCGCCACCCAGCGCGCCGGCCGGGCCGGGCGCCTGGAACCGGGCGTGTGTTATCGCTTGTGGTCACAGGATCAGCACGAGCAACTGGCGGCCTACGGCAGTGCGGAAATTCTCTCGGCGGACCTTGCCGGACTGGCCTTGCAACTGGGGCGTTGGGGTGTGACGCCGGGGCAACTGGTGTGGCTCGACGTGCCGCCCGCCGCCGCGTATGCGCAGGCCCAGGACTTGCTCGAACGCTTGGGCGCACTGGAGGGCGAAGCGCTGACTCGTCACGGTCAGGCCATGGCCGAACTGCCGGCGCATCCGCGTATCGCGCATTTGCTGTTGCGCGGCCAGGCGCTGGGTCTGGCGGATATGGCTTGCGACGTCGCCGCACTGCTTGGCGAACGCGATATTTTGCGTGGCGGCGGGGCGGACTTGCACAGCCGACTGGTGCTGCTGTCTGGCGAAGAGCGCGCCGCACGCGGTGCCCAGGGGGGCGTGCAGCGCGCACGGCAACTGGCGCGGCAATATCGTGGTTACCTGCGCGGCAAAGCCGCGGAGCCGGTCAGCGATCCGGATCACCCGCGCTGGCTCGGTGCATTGCTGGCGCTGGCCTATCCCGACCGCGTCGCCCAGCAGCGGCGGGCCGGTGGCGCGGAATATCGATTGGCCAACGGGCGTGCCGCACTGTTTGCCGAGGCCGACAGCCTGATGAAGCAACCGTGGCTGGTGATCGCCGATCTGGGCAGTCGTCAGGGCCAGCGTGAAGAGCGGATTTATCTGGCGACGGACTTCGATCCGACGCTCTTCGATTCAGTGCTGGCCGAGCAGGTGCGCTGCGTCGATCAACTGGATTGGGACGAACGTGAAGGCGTGCTGCGGGCCGAGCGTCAGCGCAAGGTTGGCGAACTGATCCTCAGCCGTGAGCCGCTGACGGGGCTCGACGAAACCGCCCGCAGCCAGGCGCTGGTGAACCTGGTGCGGCGCAAAGGCCTGGAGCTGTTGCCGTGGACCCCGGAGCTGCGTCAGTGGCAGGCGCGGGTCGCGTTGTTGCGGCAACTGGACCTCGCCGGCAAAGGCGAGAGCGAGTGGCCGGATGTCAGCGATGCAGCGTTGTTCAAAAGCCTGGAACACTGGCTGATGCCGTATCTGGGCAAAGTGTCGCGTCTCAGTCACTTCGCCAATCTGGACCTGTCGAGCATCGTCCACAACCTGCTGCCGTGGCCGTTGCCGCAACGACTGGACGAGCTGGCGCCGCATCATTTGAGCGTGCCATCGGGATCGTCGATTCGCCTGGATTACAGCGAACAACCGCCGATCCTGGCGGTGCGCCTGCAAGAGCTGTTCGGCCTGGCCGAAACCCCGCGCATCGCCGGAGGCCGGCAGGTGGTGAAACTGCACCTGCTGTCTCCGGCGCGGCGGCCGGTGCAGGTGACCCAGGACCTGGCGAACTTCTGGCGCAGCACTTACGCCGAGGTGAAAAAGGATTTGAAGGGGCGCTACCCGAAACATTATTGGCCGGATGATCCGCTGGTGGCCGAAGCCACCGCGCGGATCAAACCGCGTAAATAAATCAAACGCCGCTAGCATACCGCACGCATTCCCCTGTAGGAGCCGGCTTGCCGGCGAAGGCGGTCTTGAGTCGTGAAATGACCTTTCGGGCGCCTTCGCTGGCAAGCCAGCTCCTACAGTTGAGTGCGTGAGCTTTCGGATTTGGCGGTCAGTTGTTCGCGGCAATAGTCAGCGAACAGCTGCGCCGGTTTGGTCAGTTGCCCGCGCTTGAGCCATGCCGCCACCAGCCCGGAACCGGTGACGTCTTCGGCGATGTCCACGCACACCACTTTCTGCCCGTCGTAGGTGCACTCCGAATGCGGTTTGGTGACCAGGATCGAGAAGCCGAATCCTTGTCCAACCATGCCGCGCACCATCTCGATCGATGGCGAGCTGAAGGCAATGCGTGGGGTCAGGCCCAGCTCATCGAACAGGCTGACGAAGTAGGTCCGGCTCGGCTGCACGTCCAGAAGAATCATCGGCTCCAGGCACAAGTCCCGCAGCGACACCTGGGCCTGCTGGGCGAAGCGGTGATCCGCCGGGAGCAGGGCATAGGGTCGTTGCGCCGGCATCAACGGTTCGGTTTCGATGGTGCCGTCCAGATCGTGTTCATAAAGAATTGCCATGTCGAACGCGCCGGACGTCAGGCCTTGCACCAGCTCTTGCTGCTCGCCGTCGCGAATGCGGATTTCCACCCCCGGATACAACGCCGAAAACCCGGCGATCAATTGCGGCAGGTACAGCGGCGCGACGGTTTCGAAACAGCCGATATCGATCTGCCCGGACACCACGTCGTTGTCGGCCAGGGCGTTCTGTTCGAACTCCTTGGCCATGCGCAGCAGTTCCTGGGCCTTGCGGTAAAAGCGTGCACCGCTGGGGGTCAATGACACGCCCTGGGCGTGATGACGGATCAGCAGTTGCACACCGAAGCTGTCTTCCAGCCCTTTGATGGCCGTGGAGATCGACGGCTGGGCGATGTACAGCTTGCGCGAGGCCTCGGCGACGCTGCCGCACTCGACGGTGGTGATGAAGTACTTCAGTTGACGCAGATTGTAGGCAGCCACAGCAAACCTCGGGGGAGAACGGATCAGGCATCCAGGCAATTTGCGCGCCACCCCTATCCGCTCGGGTAGCGATTTGTTGTGGTTGAACAATAACCACATGCTGCACCAGAAGGGAGATTGGCTACGTAGTTTTTTCTTGGCCTGCGAACACATTTTTACTGGTTTTCCACCGCTTGGGCCTGAGCGACTATCCAATACACAAGAATGTCCTCTGGAGCATCTGAACGTGTTCGAGCTTGAGTATTGGCAACGCAAAGCCGCTTCCCTGCGGTTTCCCGACCAGGCTGTGATCGACGGCCAGTGCCGTGCGGCGCAGTCGGGGCAGACTTTCGCCGCGATCAACCCCGCCACCGGGCAATGCCTGGCCAATGTCGCGGCCTGTGGCGAGGAAGACGTGAACGCGGCGGTGCGCAATTCGCGGCAAGTGTTTGAAGCCGGGACCTGGTCGGCACGTTCGCCGACCGAGCGTAAACAAGTGCTGTTGCGCCTGGCCGACTTGATCCTTGAAAACCGTGAAGAATTGGCGCTGCTCGATTCGCTGAACATGGGCAAGCCCGTCGCGGACGCCTATAACATCGACGTGCCGGGTGCCGCCGGTGTGTTCCGCTGGTACGCCGAGAGCCTAGACAAACTCTACGATCAGGTCGCGCCGAGTGCGCAGAACGTTCTGGCGACCATCACCCGCGAAGCCCTCGGCGTGGTCGCTGCCGTGGTGCCGTGGAATTTCCCCCTGGACATGGCCGCGTGGAAACTCGCCCCGGCTCTTGCCGTCGGGAACTCGGTCATTCTCAAACCGGCCGAACAGTCGCCGTTTTCCGCCTTGCGCCTGGCTGAGCTGGCGCTGGAGGCGGGTATTCCGGCCGGTGTACTCAACGTGCTGCCGGGCCTCGGCGAGCAGACCGGCAAGGCCCTTGGCCTGCACCCGGACGTCGATTGCCTGGTGTTCACCGGCTCTACCGAAGTCGGCAAATATTTCATGCAGTACTCGGCGCAATCGAACCTCAAGCAGGTGTGGCTGGAGTGCGGCGGCAAAAGCGCCAACCTGGTGTTTGCCGATTGTCAGGACCTGGACCTGGCCGCCGAGAAAGCTGCGTTCGGCATCTTCTTCAATCAGGGCGAAGTCTGCTCGGCCAACTCGCGGTTACTGGTGCAGCGCTCGATTCATGACGAGTTCGTCGAACGCCTCAAGGCCCAGGCCGAGCGCTGGCAGCCGGGCGATCCACTGGATCCGTCGAGCGCCGCCGGGGCCATCGTCGACAGCCGTCAGACAGCGCGCATCATGAAGTTCATCCAGCACGCCGAGCAACATGGCGCGAGCAAAGTGTGTGGCGGTCGGCAGTCGATCTTCAACGGTTCCGACAACTTCATTCAGCCGACGATTTTCACCGGCGTGACGCCGGACATGCCGTTGTTTCGCGATGAAGTATTCGGCCCGGTTCTGGCCATCACGGCATTCGACGACGAGGCCCATGCGCTGCAATTGGCCAACGACAGCGTCTACGGTCTGGCGGCCTCGCTGTGGACCGACGACCTCAATCGCGCCCACCGCGTGGCGCGACAATTGCGAGCGGGCACGGTGTCGGTCAACAGCGTCGATGCGCTGGACGTGACCGTACCTTTTGGCGGTGGCAAGCAGTCGGGTTTCGGCCGCGACCTGTCCCTGCATTCATTCGATAAATACACCCAGTTGAAGACCACCTGGTTTCAATTGCGCTGATAACAAAACGGAGAACTGGCGATGACCACACCACGTGAAACCCGCGACTACCAGGCCGCCGACGCTGCGCACCACATCCATGCGTTCGTCGATCAGAAAGCTCTCAACGATGAGGGGCCACGGGTGATGGTCCGTGGCGAACGCCTGCACCTGTGGGACAACGACGGTCGGCGTTACCTCGACGGCATGTCCGGGCTGTGGTGCACCAACCTCGGTTACGGGCGCAAGGACCTGGCGGCCGCGGCGAGCCTGCAACTGGAACAGCTGCCGTACTACAACATGTTTTTCCACACCACCCACCCGCAGGTGATCGAGCTTTCCGAGCTGCTGTTCAGCCTGCTGCCGGGGCACTACAGCCACGCGATCTACACCAACTCCGGCTCCGAAGCCAACGAGGTGTTGATCCGCACGGTGCGTCGTTACTGGCAGGTACTCGGCAAGCCCGAGAAGAAAATCATGATCGGCCGCTGGAACGGATACCACGGTTCGACCCTGGCCGCGACCGCATTGGGCGGCATGAAATTCATGCACGAAATGGGCGGCATGATTCCGCACATCGAGCACATCGACGAGCCGTACTTCTTCGCTCACGAGGGCAACCTGACGCCAGCCGAATTCGGTCTGCGTGCGGCACAGCAACTGGAAGCGAAGATTCTCGAACTGGGTGCGGACAAGGTCGCAGGCTTCATCGCCGAACCGTTCCAGGGCGCAGGCGGGATGATCTTCCCGCCAGAAAGCTACTGGCCGGAAATCCAGCGTATCTGCCGCAAGTACGACGTGCTGCTGTGCGCCGATGAAGTGATCGGCGGCTTCGGTCGTACCGGCGAATGGTTCGCCCACGAGTACTTCGGTTTCGAGCCGGACACCCTGTCCATCGCCAAGGGCCTGACCTCGGGTTACATCCCCATGGGCGGCTTGATCCTGTCGAAAAAAATGGCCTCGGTGCTGGTGGAACAGGGCGGCGTGTTTGCCCACGGCCTGACCTATTCCGGGCACCCGGTGGCGGCGGCGGTGGCGATTGCCAACCTCAAGGCGCTGCGCGATGAAGGCGTGGTGACGCGGGTCAAAGATGACATCGGCCCGTACCTGCAACAGTGCCTGCGCGAAGTGTTCGGCAAGCACCCGCTGGTGGGCGATATCCAGGGCACCGGCATGGTCGCGGCGCTGCAACTGGCTGAGGACAAAAACAGCCGCAAGCGTTTTGCCAACGAAAACGACATCGCCTGGCGTTGCCGCACGATTGGCTTCGAGGAGGGGGTGATCATTCGCTCGACGTTGGGCCGGATGATCATGGCGCCGGCGTTGATTGCCAGTCGTGAGGAGATTGACGAACTGATCGCCAAGACCTTGAAAGCGGTAGATCGAACGGCGCAGGAATACGGCCGGCTCTGATCGTGTAGCGTTCTTTCGGGCCTCTTCGCGAGCAAGCCCGCTCCCACATTGGATTTGTGTCTGACACGGATCCCCTGTGGGAGCGGGCTTGTTCGCGAATGCTATGGCCCATTCAACATAACTCCAGCACCTTGCACCCACCCCGTGCATCCCCGCCGACAACGCCCTTTCACAGTGCGCGCTAACGAGTTTTTTCATCGTTCGCGTCCACATATTTCCTCATTTTCCTAATCCCGCCCTTGGGCCAACATCGATCTCGCCAGCCCGCCGAATGCTGCCCGCCGAAGGGTCCCTCAGAGACCACAGGTAGCAGCCGATTCGGGGCTCGCCGTACTGCCCATGACAAAACTAAATCAACAGCTTTGGGAGTGCTCCATGATCAAGTCCTTGCTTACGCGCGTTGTCCATCCACTGGCGATTACCGCCATCGCCGCGACGGTCGCCACCAGCGCCCAGGCCGGCACCCTGTCCATCGGTCATACCACCTGGGTCGGCTACGGCACCCTGTACCTGGCCCAGGACCTTGGCTACTTCAAGGAAAACGGTTTGACCGTCGAGTTGCCGGTGGTCGAAGAAGCGGCGATGTATATGGCCGCACAAGCTTCCGGCGAGTTGTCCGGCTCGGCGTCGACCATCGACGAGGTGCTCAAGTACCGTCCGCAATTCTGCTTCAAGGCCGTCGCCGCACTGGACGACAGCCATGGTGGCGACGGCGTGCTGGTGGGCAAGGACGTCAAGAGCCTGCAAGAGCTCAAGGGCCAGGCCGTGGCGGTGAACGAAGGGTCGACCTCGCAGTTCTGGTTGTCGTATCTGCTGAAAAAGAACGGCATGAAAATGAGCGACATCACCGTGCAGAACATGACGGCCGACGATGCGGCCACCGCGTTCATCGCCGGTCGCGTACCCGCCGCCGTGACCTGGGAGCCGCACCTGTCGATGGTCCGCGACAAGAAACAGGGCAAGGTGTTGATCGACAGCAGCAGCACGCCGGGCGTGATTGTCGATGTGGTAGCGCTCAACTGCACCGTCATCGAAAAACAGCCGGAAGACGTCAAGGCACTGGTGGCCGGTTTGTACAAAGCCGTGCAGTACACCAAGGATCATCCGCAGGAAGCCTACAAAATCATGGCCAAGGGTGTCGGCGGTTACCTGGCCGATCCGAAGGAACTCGAAGCGGCCGCCCAAGGCGTGCGTTTCTACGATCAGGCCATGAGTGAACAACTCCTGGGCGCGCCGGGCAAACCGGGTGACAGCGCGCCGCTGATCAAACTGGCCAACGAGACTGCCAGTGAGCTGCAAGGCAAGCCCTACAACGTCAGCAATGACGACCTGATCGACAACCGTTTCGTCACCCCCCTCTAGGAGGTTTGCATGTTCAAGCGCAATTCATGGCTGAGCCGCTGCGTCACGCCCAAGACCGGCCTGCCGGTCTCGGTGATCTGGAGCGCGAGCGGTCTGGCCTGGGTGCTGCTGGTCGGCCTGTGGGCCGGTTTGTCCTACGGTGGCGTGGTGCCGGGTATGTTCCTGCCGACGCCGGGCGCGGTGGTCGAGGCCGCCGTACGCCTCGGTCGCGACGGCACCCTCGGCCAGCATGTGTGGGCCAGCGTCGAAGTGGTGATGGTCGGTTTCATTGTGTCGTCCCTGGTGGCGGTACCGCTGGGGTTGCTGATGGGCAGCTTCCGCATCGTCCAGGCCTTCCTTGAGCCGATGGTGAACTTCATTCGCTACCTGCCGGTGACCTCGTTCGTGCCGCTGTTCATCCTGTGGATCGGCATCGGCCTGGAGCAGCGGGTATCGGTGATCATCTTCGGTGTGTTCTTCCAGCAACTGGTGATGATCGCGGACGTGTCCAAAGGCATCTCCAAGGACCTGATCAACGCCTCCTACACCCTCGGTTCCAATCGCCGCGATGCGGTGCTGCACGTGATCGCCCCGGCTTCCCTGCCAGGCGTGCTCGACACCCTGCGCGTGACCATGGGCTGGGCCTGGACTTACCTGGTGGTCGCCGAACTGGTCGCCGCTTCCAGTGGCCTGGGTTACCTGAGCCTTAAGGCCATGCGCGGCTTTCAGGTGGATGTGATTTTCCTCGCCATCGCGATCATCGGCCTGCTGGGCCTGGTCACCGATCAACTGTTCCGTTTTCTCCGTCTGAGGATCACCGCATGGGCTCAGTAACCGCCGCCACTCATCGTTTTGTCGCTCCTCAGACTGCCCCGGTGAACGCACCACGGCTGCAAGTGGACAAGGTCAGCCTGCGTTACAAGAAACCCGATGGCGGCACATTCACCGCGTTGCAGGAGGTGTCGTTCGAAGTGCCGGACCAGCAATTCGCCGTACTGGTAGGCCCTTCGGGCTGTGGCAAGTCGAGCCTGCTGTATCTGACTGCAGGTCTGGCCGAGCCGACCTCCGGCGAGATTTACGTCGGCGGCCAGCAGGTTGAAGGCCCTGGCGCGGATCGCGGCATGGTGTTCCAGAGTTACACGCTGTTCCCGTGGCTGACCGTGCGGCAGAACGTCGAGTTCGGCCTCAAGCGTCGCGGCATGCCGGCGGCGCAACGCAAGGATATCGTCGACTACTACGTCAACGAAGTGGGCCTGAGCGGTTTTGCCGACAACTACGCCAAGCAATTGTCCGGCGGGATGATGCAACGCGTCGCCATTGCCCGCGCGCTGGCCAATGACCCGCAGATCCTGCTGATGGACGAGCCCTTCGGTGCCCTCGACAGCCAGACGCGCCTGCAAATGCAGCAGTTGTTGCTGCGGGTGTGGGGCAACAGCAAGAAGACCGTGTTGTTCGTGACCCACGACATCGACGAGGCGATTCTGCTCGGCGACCGGGTTTACGTCATGGGCGCCAGGCCAGGGCGGATCAAGCAGATTCTGGATGTGCCGATCGAACGTCCGCGCAACCTGGACATGGTCATGGAGCGCTCGTTCATCGAGATGAAGCGCGAGATCTTCGGGCTGCTGCATGACGATCTGGAAGAGGTGCATTAAGTCGCAAATGCACACCCCCTGTAGGAGCTGGCTTGCCAGCGAAAGCGGTGCAACAAACGACATTGATTTTGGATGTACTGGCCTCTTCGCTGGCAAGCCAGCTCCTACAAGGTTTTGTGTTGACTCGGGGTCAGGGCGCAGCCGGCAACAGGAACCGGGCAATCACGGGCAAGTGATCGGAGATACGCAACGTATCGTCTTGCCTCACCATGGCTTCGACCCGTTTGATCCGCGGACTGTAGAACAGGTAGTCGACGGTCCGGTCCGGACCCTTAAGCCCGGGGTCGTTCGGGTAGTGGGTCAGCCAGCGCTCGCGGTCGATGCCACTGGCTTCGTTGTTGGTCGGGATCATCGGGTACTTGTCCCACAGCACATGCAACGCACTGTCGGCGGAGTAGGGCGTGCGTTGCACATCGGACAGGCGTCGATACTGGCCCAACGGCAACAGGTTGAAATCCCCACCGATCAGCCACGGCGTGCCACGGCTTTCGAATTTATCGAGGGCCCTGGCCACGGCGTTCACCTGGTCTTGCAAGGCATTGTCGGCTTGGGTGGCGCGGTCCAGATGGGTATTGAGCACCGCCAGCTGCCCGCCATCACTCAATGGCAAGTAGCTCACCAGCAAGGCGTCTCTGGGTTTGAATTGGCGGCTGACCGGATTGCCCGAGGCGACGGGCAGTTGCAGGCGTTCGGCATGTTCGATCTGGTAACGGCTCAGGGTTGCCAGTTGCCGGCCGACGCTGCCGAAAATGTGTGGGTTCGGCACGAAGTCGGCCTTCCAGTCGAAGGTGCTGGTGCCACACGGATACAAGTCGGCGAGCCGTTCCTGCAGCAGTTTGAGCTGGTGCTGGTAATCGCTGGCCTTGGCTTCGTCGTCCAGCTCCTGCAACAGCACGATGTCCGGTTGTTCGTCGCGAATCACCCGCGCCACTTCGTCGAGGCTGAAGGCCATGTCCTCAGGTGTAGGGCGTTCGTCGGTGCCGGCGGCCAGGTCATTCCAGAACACGTAACGCTTGCCGGCCAGGTACTGGACGTTCCAGGTCATCACCTTCAGCGCCTGCCCGGGGACCAGGGTGGGGGCCTGGGCACTGCAACTGACGGGTAACACTTCTTTGGCGTCGGGGCGCCAGGTCAGGCTGTAGATCATCACGGCGATCAGGCCGATCACAATCAACAGGCCCAGCAGGGTGTAGCGCAGTAGACGGGTCATGGCTCGGCTTATTAGCGTTACAAAATTGTTCCCGAGCATACCCGGGAGCGATGGTCGTGCCCTGGGTCAGAGCGAGCTGTCATTTCTCTCAGGCAACGGGTTGATCAGCATGAACAGCCGGAACAGCACCACGCTGGTAAACAGCTGCAGGAAACTGTGGGCGCTGTCGATCAGCAGCGAAATCACCGGGTTTTGCGGTTCCGGATACACCGCCAGGGTTGCCCCCTTGAGCAGCCACAACGGCCCCATCACACACAAAATGCACAGCAGGATGCGCAGAAAGTGGCCTTGGGTCATGCGCAGGCTTTCCTTCATGGCTGCCAGCGGCGCCAGGCCCCGCAACACCAGCAGGTATTCACCAAACGCCAGGGTCACCATCAGGTAGATGCCCGGCAGAAAGTACAGTGACAGGCCAAGCAGAATCAGCACGGTATTGAGCGCCGTCAGCAGGGCGAAGCGTGGCCACAGGCTTGCCGCCATCGCCAGCAGGTCGCGGTTGCGCGGCGACTCGCCTCGGCTGCGGGCGTCGAGGAACAGAATCAGCGCGGCGGTATACAGCGGGTACACCAGCAGGCCGACGATCACGCTGATACCGGGGAAACTGTCCGGCTCGGTGGAGTGGTCGACCACTTGTTGCAGCAGCGCCTCAAGCATCACCAGCGGCAGGCACAGCTGCACGATCTGGCTCAGATTGCGCTTGAAGAAATACAGCGAGTCACGCAGGACATCTAACGGATTCATCAGTGGGTATCGCAGGTTGGACGCAGTGGCTCACTTTAACCGATCAAGCGCTCGGGGACGCAAACGTAAACGTTCGGTAAAGGTCATTGAAACATATTGTTTCAGCCTCCATTAAGGTTGAGCACCTTATCCTCAGTGGATAAAGGCAACGATTTTCCCGGCAATCTACGAGGTCGCCATGAACAGCGAAGAACAAACCCTGATCGATGGACTGTTTTCCCGGCTGCAACAGGCCGAAACGGACTCAGCCCCGCGCGATGCCCAGGCCGAGGCGCGGATCAAGGAACACCTGACGCGCCAGCCAGCGGCAGGTTATTTCATGACCCAGGCGATTCTGGTACAAGAGGCGGCGATCAAGAGCCTTGATGAACAGAACAGGCAACTGACCCAGCAAGTTCAGCAGTTGCAGGCAGAATTGCAACAAGCCAAGGCCCAACCGGCTGCTCCGGCACCGGGTGGCGGTGGCTTTTTGTCGAGCATCTTTGGCGGCAGCTCTCGTGAGCCTCAGCCGGCACCCACCCAGAGCGCACCACCATCGAGTGGTGGCTGGCGTGAGCCGGGGCGTTCGTCGTTTGGCGCGCCACCGCCCCAGCAGAACTTCGGCGCCCCGCAGCAAAACTTTCCACAGCAGGGCTATGCGCCGCAACAGCAGGCCCCGGCAGCGGCCGGCAGCAGTTTCCTCGGTGGCGCATTGAAAACCGCGGCCGGTGTCGCCGGTGGCGTGATGCTGGCCCAAGGCATCAGCAGCCTGTTCCATCACAATCAGCAACCGGAAGTCGTCGAAGTCATCAAGGAAGAGCCGGCCCAGGTCAATGACCAGGGCAACAATGGCTGGGGCGATGACCAGCGCATGGCCGGTAACGATTCCTACGGCAACGATCAGGGCGGGTTCAGCGACGCTGACTACAGCGATGACTCGTTATTCGGCGGCGACGACGATTCCTTCGTCTGACACCCAGTGGCGAGGGAGCTTGCTCCCGCTGGGGTGCGAAGCAGCCCCCTTACTTTAGAACCCGAGGGGCCTGCTACGCAGTCCAACGGGAGCAAGCTCCCTCGCCACATAGCCGATTATTCGCGGAACAATCCTTCGGGCTGGCATACTGGGCGACTTTTCGGGCCGGGTGCCTGATTCAGCCTTTGAGGAATACCGGTGAAAAAAATCGCAGTGTTCGCCGACGTCCAAAACCTCTATTACACCGTGCGTCAGGCCTATGGTTGCCATTTCAACTACGCCGCGCTGTGGGCTGATATCAGCAAGCAGGGCGAGATCGTGGAAGCCTACGCCTACGCCATCGACCGTGGCGACAGCAAACAGCAGCAGTTCCAGCAGATCCTGCGCAACCTCGGTTTCACCGTGAAGCTCAAGCCTTACATCCA
This sequence comes from Pseudomonas sp. GW821-FHT01C01, assembly GCF_059422645.1. Lineage (NCBI taxonomy): Bacteria > Pseudomonadati > Pseudomonadota > Gammaproteobacteria > Pseudomonadales > Pseudomonadaceae > Pseudomonas > Pseudomonas sp. GW821-FHT01C01. Next base: position 90,586 of record NZ_JBWKXF010000018.1, read on the forward strand.
GCGCAGCGATGGTTCGGCCAAGGGCGACTGGGACGTGGGCATCACCCTCGACATCATGGACGCCGCCGACCATGTCGACGAAATCGTGTTGGCCTCCGGCGATGGCGATTTCGACATGCTGCTCGAACGCATCATCAGCAAACACGGCGTGCAAGCGGTGGCCTACGGCGTGCCGGGCCTGACCGCCAACTCGCTGATCCGCGCCGCCAGCCGCTACGTGCCAATCGAAGGCGCGTTGCTGCTCAAGAATTGATTTTTACGGAGTTGAACCAGGTTTGGAACGCATAGCAGTTATCGACTTTGAAACCACCGGGATCTCCCCGAGCAGCAGCTGCCGGGCCACGGAAATTGCCGTGGTGATCCTTGAGCAGGGGCGCATCGTCGAGCGTTACCAAAGCCTGATGAACGCCGGCGTGCGCGTCCCGGCCTTCATCGAGCAGCTCACCGGCATCAGCAACGCCATGCTGCGCACCGCGCCGTCGGCGGAGCAGGTGATGAACGAAGTGAATGAGTTCGTCGGCTGCACTCCGTTGCTCGCGCACAACGCCGCATTCGACCAGAAGTTCTGGGACTTCGAACTGGGGCGAATCAAACGCACCCGCTTGCAGAACTTTGCCTGTTCGCTGCTGTTGGCCCGGCGCTTGATGCCTGCCGCACCGAACCACAAACTCGGCACCCTCACCACATTTGCCAACCTGCCCCACACCGGCAAGGCCCACCGGGCCATGGCCGATGCCGAGATGGCGGCCAACCTGACGGCGCACCTGGAGGAAGAATTGCTCCAGAAGCATGGTTTGCGCGAGCTGTCCCATGACTTGCTGTGCAAGCTGCAGAAAGTCCCGGCGGCAAAAGTGGGCGAACACCTCAAGCGCTATCGCGGGTTCTGAATACACCGCACATCCCCTGTAGGAGCCGGCTTGCCGGCGAAAGCGGCGGATTAACCAACATTCATGTTGAATGTGAATCCGTCTTCGCTGGCAAGCCAGCTCCTACATGTAATCTATTTGCCATTGCCTTCAATGTGCCCCAACGGCACCCGCTTCTCTATCGCACTCGACAGCACAATCGACGTCTTGCTGAACCCGAACGTGGCAATCCGGTTGATCAATTCTTCCAGCTCCGGCATCGAGCCCACCGCCGCTTGCATGATCACGCAGGGATCGCCGGTCACCCGATGGCATTCGGTCAATTGCGGGATTTTGATCAGGTCGTCGTAGGCTTTCTGGTTGCCGTGCTGGTTCAGGCGCAGTTCGATCACGCACTGGATCGGCAGGCCAAGCTTGGCCATGTCGACTTTCGCCTGGTAACCAGTGATCACGCCACTGGCTTCCAGTTTGGCCACGCGCTCGGCCACGGCAGGGGCGGACAGGTTGACCTTGCGCGCGAGGTCCGCGTAGGACGCGCGACCGTTTTCCAGCAGGGCGCTGAGCAGCATGCGGTCGTATTTGTCCATGGGATGACTCCTGAAAATGGCTGGCTTTCGAAAACACGGTCTATCGCAAGAAACTCCGTGCTTTGAAAAGTGTACCGGTGCGATAAACAGGTTTTGTAACTTATTTTCCGCCGTTGGCCTTTCTAGAATAGCCGTTCACTTGTCTTGTCTGCGAGCTGCTCCCATGCCTGGCCCACGTCGCTTTCCCTTACCGCTGATCGCCGCCTTCTTCGCGCTGTACGTGATTTGGGGCTCGACCTATCTGGTGATTCGCATCGGCGTGGAATATTGGCCGCCGCTGCTGCTGGCCGGGATCCGTTTCGTCATCGCCGGTACCTTGATGTACACCTTCCTGCGCTGGCGCGGGGCGCCGGCACCGACCTGGGCGCAATGGAAAGCGGCCGGGATCATCGGCATTTTGCTGTTGGCGTGTGGCAACGGCGCAGTCAGCGTGGCCGAACACACCGGCGTCGCTTCGGGCGTGGCGGCGCTGGCGGTGGCGACGGTGCCGCTGTTTACCTTGCTCTGCGGATATTTCTGGGGCGCGCGTAATACCCGTCTCGAATGGGCCGGGATTGTGCTCGGGCTGATCGGTATCGCCATGCTCAATCTCGGCTCCAACCTGCAATCGAGTCCGCTGGGCGCGGCGTTGCTGATATTCGCTGCGGCAACCTGGGCCTTTGGCTCGGTGTGGAGCAAACATCTGCCGCTGCCTCAAGGGGCGATGGCCAGTGCCGTGGAAATGCTGGTGGGCGGCGTGGTATTGCTGATCGGCAGTGCGGTCAGCGGTGAACACCTGGAAAAGGTGCCGCCAATCGAAGGCTGGGCCGCGCTGGCGTACCTGACCGTGTTCGGTTCGATCATCGCCTTCAACGCCTATATGTACCTGTTGAAGCATGTGCGTCCGGCGGCGGCCACCAGTTATGCCTACGTCAATCCGGCGGTGGCGGTGTTGCTGGGGATTGTGTTTGTCGGCGAGACCATTGGGATCGAAGAAGCGCTGGCCATGCTGGTGATCATCAGTGCGGTGGTGCTGATTGGCCTGCCGCAGTGGCGGCGCAAGCCGGAACGGCCAGTAGTGGCGGCGGTGCCGACGACAGAATCCCGTGTGAATTAGGGTAAACTGCGCGGCATTGCATCTTGTTTTGCACACTTGTTTTGAACAACCCGCGCTGAATTTTCCTACGGTACTCCCATGACTTTCGCCACCCTTGGCCTGATCGAACCCTTGCTGCGCTCCCTTGAGACGCTCGGCTACCAGACTCCGACGCCGGTTCAGGCGCAAGCCATTCCGGCGGTGCTGGCCGGTCGCGACCTGATGGCCGCCGCCCAGACCGGCACCGGCAAGACCGCCGGTTTCGCCCTGCCGCTGTTGCAACTGCTGGCGATGGAAGGGCCGAAAGTCACCGCCAACTCGGTGCGTGCACTGATCCTGGTGCCGACCCGCGAACTGGCTGAGCAGGTTCACGAAGCCGTGCGCCAGTACGCCGAGAACCTGCCGTTGCGCACCTACGCGGTGTACGGCGGCGTCAGCATCAACCCGCAAATGATGAAGCTGCGTAGCGGTGTCGACCTGCTGGTGGCGACCCCGGGCCGTCTGCTCGACCTGTTCCGCCAGAACGCTTTGAAGTTCAACCAGCTGCAAACCCTGGTGCTGGACGAAGCCGACCGCATGCTCGACCTGGGCTTTTCCGAGGAGCTGGCGAACATTTACCGCGCGCTACCGAAGAAACGTCAGACGCTGTTGTTCTCCGCGACCTTCTCCGATGACATCCGCCTGCTGGCCGGGCAAATGCTCAACGACCCGCTGAGCATCGAAGTCAGCCCACGCAACGTCGCGGCCAATACGGTCAAGCAATGGATCGTGACGGTGGACAAGAAGCGCAAGCCGGAGCTGTTCGTGCACCTGATGCGCAAGGGCAAGTGGAAGCAGGTGCTGGTGTTCGCCAAGACCCGTAATGGCGTCGATGCGCTGGTGGAAAAACTCCAGGGCCTGGGCATCAATGCCGACGGCATCCACGGCGACAAACCCCAGGCGACCCGCCAGCGCGCACTGGACCGTTTCAAGGCGAGTGAAGTGCAGATCCTGGTCGCCACCGACGTCGCCGCCCGTGGTCTGGACATCGAAGACTTGCCGCTGGTGGTCAACTTTGACCTGCCAATCGTGGCCGAGGACTACATCCACCGCATCGGTCGTACCGGCCGTGCGGGTTCGACCGGTGAGGCGATTTCCCTGGTGTGCGCCGATGAAGTGAATCTTCTGTCGGCCATCGAGATGCTGACCCGTCAGACACTAAAGCGTCAGAACGAGCCGGACTTTGAACCCGAACACCGCGTACCGGACACCGATGCCAGCGGTCAGGTCGTCAAGAAGCCGAAAAAACCGAAGAAGCCCAAGGCTTCCGGTGGTGGCGGCAAGCGCAATCTCGGTAAGTGGGTTGATAGCGGAGAGGTTGCTCCGGCAGAGCCTTCGATCAAGCCTGTGCGCAAAGTGCCGGTGTTCAATACCGGGCCGCGTAAGCGTAAGCCTTGATTACACGCAGCGTCTGTTAGGCCGCCTTCGCGAGCAAGCCCGCTCCCACACTGGATCTGTGTCGTGCACAAATCCCCTGTGGGAGCGGGCTTGCTCGCGAAGGGCGCGCCTCGGTCTTCAAGCCTGGCACTTCAGCCACTCCACCATCCCCAACCCCGCCGCTCGCCCACTGGCAAAACACGCGGTCAGCAGATAGCCGCCCGTCGGCGCTTCCCAATCAAGCATTTCCCCGGCGCAAAACACGCCTGGCATTTGCTTGAGCATCAATCGCTCATCCATCGCCTCGAACAACACACCGCCAGCGCTGCTGATGGCCTCGTCCAGTGGGCGGGCTTTCACCAGTGTCAGTGGCAATGCCTTGATCGCGTTCGCCAGCAAGGCGATATCGGCAAAGCACTCGGCGCTGGTCAGTTCACGCAAAAGCGCCGCTTTTACCCCATCGATACCCAACTGACTGTGCAGGTGCTTGGCCATGGAGCGTGATCCCCGGGGTTTACTCAACGCCGCCTGAACTTTATCCACAGGCCGGCCGGGCAACAGGTCCAGATGAATCGTTGCCGAACCGTGCTGGTTGATCGCCTCGCGGATGGATGCCGACAGGGCGTAGATCAAACTGCCTTCGATCCCGGTGGCGGTGATCACACATTCGCCGAGTCGCGGAACGTCGTCGTTAAGGCCGATGGCGATATTTTTCAGCGGCGCGCCGGCGAATTTGCTGACCATCAATTCGCTCCAGGCCTGCACCTCGAAGCCGCAATTGCTCGGTTGCAACGGCGCCAGTCCTACGCCGTGCTGCTCCAGTGGCAGCATCCATGCGCCGTCCGAGCCCAGGCGCGACCAACTGCCGCCACCGAGGGCGAGCAGGGTGGCAGCGGCTTGAACGGTTTTTTCGCCTTCCGGGCTGTCGATGCGCAAACCGCCACGCTTGTCCCAACCGAGCCAGCGGTGGCGGGTGTGGATAACTACGCCGCTGTCGCGCAGGCGCTTGAGCCAGGCGCGCAGCAGCGGCGCGGCTTTCATGTCAGTGGGGAATACCCGGCCGGAGCTGCCGACGAAGGTTTCGATGCCCAGGTTGTGAATCCACTGGCACAACGCATCGGCACCGAAGCCGCGCAGCAGGGGAGCGATCTGCGGGGCGCGTTCGGCGTAGCGCGAGAGAAACGCCGGGTAGGCTTCGGAGTGAGTGATGTTCATGCCGCCGACACCGGCCAGGAGGAATTTTCGTCCGACCGAGGGCATACCGTCGTACAGGTCGACCTTGATCCCGGCCTGGCTCAACACTTCAGCGGCCATCAAACCGGCAGGGCCGCCGCCGATGATGGCGACATTATGGGAGAGGGCTGACGAGGATTGAGTCATGGAATGCGCTGCGGTCTGACGGGACAAGTCGCGCATTCTATCAGCACAGCCCCATGTGGGAGCGGGGGGGGGGGGGGGGGGGGGGGGGGGGGGGGGGGGGGGGGGGGGGGGGGGGGGGGGGGGGGGG
>NZ_JBWKXF010000019.1:0-96026 GCF_059422645.1 Pseudomonas sp. GW821-FHT01C01
TCTTTCGTTCATGGAACCTCCAAGTTGGCGAAATCATATCGCCCTTAAGAGGTGTCCGGAATTATTAGGCCAGTTCAGCTTGCTCGCGAAAAGGTCGTGCCAGTCACCATCAATGTTGAAGACTGCCTTCGCGAGCAAGCCCGCTCCCACAACGGAATACGTTTCGTCAGTCGATCAAGTAAACCACCTTCATCGGCTGTTTTTTTTATGCCTGTGCTTTTTGTCTCGCCCCCCGCCAAGAGGACAAACCCTACATTTGAACTGTAGTGATCAATGTCACTGGCAGGAGTTACCAGCACCGAGCTAACGTAGAGGTATTGCCTAAACGATTCGATAAAAGGATCTGCCTGATGCACATCATCAATGCCCGTCTGCGCAACCAGGAAGGCCTGCATGAGTTGTACCTGGAAAACGGCCTGATCAGCAGCGTCACGCGCCAGATCGAAGCCCCGACCCTGGGCCCTGACGATCTGGACGCCGGTGGCAAACTGGTGGTGCCACCCTTTGTCGAGCCGCATATCCACCTCGACGCGACCCTGACCGCCGGCGAGCCGCGCTGGAACATGAGCGGCACGCTGTTCGAAGGCATCGAGTGCTGGGGCGAGCGCAAGGCGACCATCACCCTGGAAGACACCAGGAACCGGGCGAAAAAAACCATCCAGACCCTCGCCGCCCACGGCATCCAGCATGTGCGCACCCACGTCGATGTCACCGACCCGCAACTGACCGCACTCAAGGCCATGCTCGAAGTGCGCGAGGAAAGTCGGCACCTGGTCGATATGCAAATCGTCGCGTTCCCTCAGGAAGGCATCGAGTCCTACCGCAATGGTCGCGAATTGATGGAAGAAGCCATCCGCATGGGCGCGGACGTGGTGGGTGGCATTCCGCATTTCGAATACACCCGCGATCAGGGTGTCAGCTCGGTGAAGTTCCTGATGGACCTGGCCGAACGCAGCGGTTGCCTGGTGGACGTGCATTGCGACGAAACCGACGACCCGCATTCGCGCTTTCTCGAAGTGCTGGCCGAAGAGGCCCGCAGCCGCGACATGGGTTCGCGGGTCACGGCCAGCCACACCACGGCCATGGGCTCCTACGACAACGCCTACTGCGCCAAACTGTTTCGCTTGCTCGGGCATTCGGGGATCAGTTTTGTCTCCTGTCCCACTGAAAGCATCCACCTGCAAGGGCGCTTCGATACCTTCCCGAAACGCCGGGGCGTGACCCGGGTCAACGAGCTGCTGGAAGCGGGCATGAACGTGTGCTTCGGCCAGGACTCGATCGTCGACCCGTGGTATCCGCTGGGCAATGGCAACATTTTGCGGGTGCTCGAAGCCGGGCTGCACATCTGCCACATGCTCGGCTATCGCAACTTGCAAAGTGCGCTGGATCTGGTGACGGACAATAGCGCCAGAGCCATGAACCTCGGCGATCGCTACGGCCTGGAGCGCGGGCGGCCGGCGAATCTGCTGATTCTGTCGGCGGAGAGTGATTATGAGGTGATCCGCAGCCAGGGGTTGCCGCTGTACTCGGTGCGCAATGGCAAGGTGTTGATGAAGCGCACGATGCCGGTGGTGGAGTTCAGTGAGCTGAGCTGAGTTTGGTGTTGACTGATCTGGCCTCTTCGCGAGCAAGCCCGCTCCCACATTAGATTTGTGTCGTTCACAAAACCCTGTGGGAGCGGGCTTGCTCGCGAAGGCTATTTTGAAGTCAATCGATCAACCGAGCCGTACCAAACAGACTGACCCGACTCAATTCCCCCCGCTCTTCTTCCAGCAAGATCGGAGCCGTACCACCCGGCATCGTCACCTTCACCTCCCCCGCACTGACCCAACCTACCCACCATGCCGCGCACGCCACTGCACTGGCGCTGGTCCCCGACGACGCCGTCGGCCCCTCACCCCGCTCGAACACTCGCGCAGCAATATGCCCTTCGGACAAGCGCATTGCCCATTGCAGATTGATCCCCGCCGCACAGGGCCGTCCTGCCCCGGTCGGCATCGCGTAGGCGATTCGCGTCAGCCCCTCACCCAGTCGCGCTTCTCGCATCTGCTCATTGCTCGGCAAGTCGTCGGCGTTTTCGACCAGCGTTACGCAATGCGGATTACCGACCCGCGCGAACTGGCTGCGCGACCATGCGCCATTGAGTGCCGACAACTGCTCAACATGGCTGAGTTCGCGGCCATTCAACAGCGCTGTTTCAACCCCCACGGCACTGACCGCCGACGGCCCGAACCCAGGCTGGCCCAGATCAAGCCAGAAGCCCTTTGCGCCCTCGACTTGTGCGGTTCTCACTGAAGTCTGTCCCGGTGAAGGCGTGTCGGACTTGTCGTGATGAACCCTGAGCAGAAAGGCTTCGTCTCGAGGTAAAAGCCCTTGGTCGCTCAACGCCTGGGAAAAAATCGTCAGACCGTTGCCGCTGCGCTCGGCCAGGGTGCCGTCGGTGTTGACGATCAACAGATCAAAGGGGGGCGACGACTGAAAGGGTCCGACCAGCAAACCGTCGCTGCGATGCTCCTTGCTGCCGGACGGTTGCGTGCCAGGAGCCCAGCTACAGCAAGCCTCAATGGCGGCCAGCGCCCAGGTTTCGAGGGTTTGCGCTGCCTGGCTGGCCTGCCCGGGCAGGTCGATGCCCAGGCGGCGCAGTTCTTCGGGCGCTACCACGATGTAAATATTGCCCCGTGCATCGTACCTCTGCGCCATGGCGCCCTCCGCGTGTCATTGGAATGGCTCAACATATCGCGAAAAACACCGGCGCTGTGTAACGATGTCGCGCTGATTGCCCCGTAAACTTTCCGGGCACTGATCGAACCCTCGCCGGTCGATCACTGTCCGTTGAGGACGTGACGTTTTTTGCCAGGGATTGATATGACCAGCCTCAACAACCAAACCACCTTCGTTCCCGGCCGCCTGGAACAAATGTCCACGCGCATCGCCTTTTTCATCGCCGGGTTCGGCATCGCCGCGTGGGCTCCGCTGGTGCCTTATGCCAAGGCGCGGGCCGGGCTGGATGAAGGCACCCTGGGTCTGTTGCTGTTATGCCTGGGGGTGGGCTCGATCCTGGCGATGCCGTTGGCCGGGATCCTGGCCACGCGTTTCGGCTGCCGTCGGGTGACGACTGGCGGAACGTTGCTGATCTGTGCCGCCCTGCCGCTGCTGGCGACGGTGTCGTCGATACCGGCCTTGATCGCAGCGCTGTTCATGTTCGGCGCGGGCCTCGGCACGGTGGATTCGACGGTCAACCTGCAAGCGGTGATCGTCGAGCGCGCCAGCGGCAAAAACATGATGTCGGGTTTCCATGGCCTGTTCAGCCTGGGCGGGATTGTGGGGGCGGCGGGCGTCAGCGGGTTGCTTGGCCTGGGTATTTCTCCACTGGGAGCCACTTTGGTGGTGATCGTGATGCTCCTGATCGCGCTGGCCAGGGCTGTGCCGCATCTATTGCCCTACGGCAGTGAGAGTTCGGGGCCGGCGTTCGCGGTGCCCCATGGCATTGTCCTGTTCATTGGCGGGATGTGCTTCATCGTGTTTCTCGCCGAAGGCGCGGCACTGGACTGGAGCGCGGTGTTCCTGGCGCAGGAACGTGGCATCGACACGGCGTATGCGGGGCTTGGTTATGCGGCGTTTGCCTTGACCATGACGGCAGGGCGTTTGACCGGCGACAAAATCGTACGGCGCCTGGGTGCGACACGGGTGATTGTGTTCGGTGGGCTGACGGCCGCTTCAGGACTGTTTCTGGCAACGTTCGCGCCGAGTTGGGAAGCCGCGCTATTGGGGTATGCGCTGCTGGGTGCCGGTTGCTCGAACATTGTGCCGGTGTTGTACACCGCGGTGGGCAAACAGACCGTCATGCCGGAAAGCATCGCCGTGCCGGCCATTACCACCCTGGGTTATGCGGGCATTCTGGCTGGCCCCGCCGTCATTGGCTTCATCGCCCATGGCAGCAGCCTGAGTTTTGCCTTTGCCTTGATGGCGGTATTGCTGGTGGCGGTGGCGATTGGCGGGAAGGTGTTGGAGGTCTGAAAAGCTTCGCTGGCAAGCCAGCTCCTACAGTTGATCAATGTCGTACACAAATAATGTGCTCGCAGGATCCCTTGTAGGAGCTGGCTTGCCAGCGATGAATTCACCTCTGTCTATCAGAACCCGACACTGGCCTGCACAAAGAACGTACGCGACGCACCGACGTACATGCCCGAGTTGTTGTCGCTGGAACGGGTGAAGTACTGCTTGTCGAAGATGTTTTTCACTCCTGCGCCCAGTTTCAGGTTCGACACCTGCGGGCCGAAGTCATAGCCGCCACGCACGTTCCAGGTCACGTAACCCGGAATGTCACCGAACTGGCCGTCGGCGGTGCCTTCGGTGATGTAGTTGCCGTTGAAGCTGCCATCGGCGTTCACGCCGGTGCCCGGCGAACGCTGCTTGGACTGGGCGAACGCATCGACGTTGTAAGTCCAGCGGTTGATGTCGTAGCGCAGGCCGGCAGTGGCCACCTGACGGGAGTAGAACGGCAAGTCACGGCCCTTGAAGCCCGGGATATCACCTTCGCTGGTGGCACGGGTGTAGGTAAAGCCGGCGTTGGCGGTCAGGCCGTCAAGGCGTGGGTCCAGCGCGGCCAGGTCGTAGTGCACCGACGTTTCGATGCCCTGGTGCTTGGTCGCGCCGAGGTTGGTCCAGCCCACATCGTTGCTGATGTATTGCAGTTCATCGTCGAAGTCGATGTAGAACAGCGTCACTTCGCCGCCCCACACGTCATCGTTGTAGCGCGTACCGATTTCGTAGGTCTTGGCCTTTTCCGGCTCCAGGCCGTTGGCGGTGTTGTTGCCAATGCCACCCTGCCCCAACTGGAAGTACTGCAGCGCGCCGAACGAGGTTTCGTAGTTGGCGAACAGCTTCCAGGCCTCGGACATGTGATACATCACGCTCAGGGCCGGCAGCGGCTCATTGCTCTCGATGCTGCGATTTTTCTCCGGCACCCGTTTACCGGCGTTATCGAGCACCGGGCGGTCGTGCCAGTCGGTGCTGATGTGCTCGAAGCGAATACCCGGGGTGACGGTCCAGTTGCCAATGTCGATCTTGTTGTCGACGTAGACCGAATTGGCCTCGGTTCCACCGGTGCGGTCCTGATAGACATGGCCGTCCGCCCCCGGACGCACGACTGGCTCGTTGTTGACCAGCGCCACGCGACTGGCCTCTTCGTGCATCGCTTCTTTCAGGTAACGGTAACCGACGCTGACTTCCTGGGTGGTCGGGCCCACATCAAACACATGGGACACCCGTGGTTCGATACCGTAGGTGTAGTAGCTGCGCGGATAGGAGTTAAGTGTGCTCAGGTCACGAGAGGCGATGGTGCTGCCACGAAAACTGTCGGTGTAGTAGGTCAGCACTTCGGCCTGGGTGCGATCGTCGATCTGCCGCACCCACTTGAACGACACATCCTTGCGGCGGCCGCTGAAGTTGTCGTGGTCACGCACGGACTGGAACGGGTCGGCGTCGAATTGCGCCTGGGTCAGGCCGCCGGGCATGTCGGCCTTGGCGTCGTAGTAGTGGAAGTTGAGGCTGAAATCGTCGACATCGGTCGGCGCCCAATGGGTCTTGAGGATTACATCGTCGATGTCGTTGCCGTTGTTGCTTTCACGGTAACCGTTGCCGTTCACGCCGGAGTACAACAGCGCCACGCCCATGCCGTTGTCGGCGGTACCGCCCATGAACGCCGTGTCGATGTGCTTCCAGCCACCGTGCTGCGAAGTTTCCAGGGTGGTGCCGACTTCCGCGGAGGCTTTTTCCGGGATCGCGCGGGTCACGAAGTTGATCACGCCGCCGACGTTCTGCGGTCCGTAGCGTACGGAACCGGCACCGCGCACCACATCGATGCTGTCGAGGTTACCCGAGGAAATCGGCGCCATGGACAGTTGAGGCTGACCGTAAGGCGCGAACGCCGCCGGGATGCCGTCGATCAGCACGGTGGAGCGTGGCGACAGGCGCGAGGTCAGACCGCGCACGCCGACGTTCAGGGAAATATCGCTGCCGCCGGTGCCATTGGCATCTTGCACTTGCACGCCCGGAACGCGTTTGAGTACATCGCCGACGTTCATCGCGCCCTGCTCGATCATGGCTTCGCGGCGGACCACGGTTCGTGCACCGGGGTGGTTCTGCACCAAGGCGGCATCGGCGTCATCGAGCCAGTCGCCGACCACCTTGATGTCGGTCACGCCCAGTTCCAATGGACCGTTTGCCGCCGAAGTCGGTGCCGGCATCAACGTCACCGAACCTTCATCGATCTGGTATTGCAGGCCGCTGCCTTGCAACAACTGACGCAGTGCGTCTTCCGCAGACAAGTTGCCATCCACCGCTGGGGCCTGTTTGCCAGCGACCAGTTCAGGGCTGAAGAACACCTGAAGCGAGGTTTGCTGGCCCAACTGACTCAAGGCCTGTCCCAAGGGTTGCGCCGGGATGTGGATGCCGTCGGCCGCAAAAGCCTGGGGCAGCGCAACGTTGACCGCCAGCGCGAGGACCAGCGGCAACCAGGGGAGATTGTTGTTTTTAGCGGTGGAGTTTTTCACGTCGAACGTAGTCCTGTGGATCGCAAGAGTGTGCGCTTGTTAATGCAAACCAGTTGCAGTTGAACAGGAAGACGATGAACTCGAAAAAAACCTGAATTTTATTTTGAAATTATTTCCTGACTGCCGTCGCCCAGGGTGCGCACGGCCACCGGCAGGATGCTCGGCAAGGCCTTGAGCAGCGCATCGGTGTTGTCGGACTTGAACACACTGGTCAGGCGCAGATTGCCCACCGCCGGGTTGCCGACCTTCAGCGGTTTCTCCCGATAGCGCGAGACCTGCTCCGCGACATCGGCCAGGCTGGCGTTGTTGAACACCAGTTTGCCGTTGCGCCAGGCGGTCATTTCCGCCGGGTTGACTGCGTAGGCGGCCGCGACCTTGCCCTGGGCATCGACATGGGTGCCAAGACCTGCTGTCAGATTGATGAAATCGTTGTCGGCGGCGTCGCGCCCTTGAACCTTGACGGTGCCCTGCTCCACCACGATCCGGGTTTCGCTGGCGCCACGGCGCACATCAAAACGGGTGCCGGTCACCGTGACCTTGCCGCTGCCCGACTCGACCACAAAGGGTCGGCTGGTGTCGTGTTCGACGCGAAACATCGCTTCGCCCGCGCTCAATTCGACGTTGCGACGATCCTTTTCAAACCGCACTTGTATCCGGCTGCGGCTGTCCAGATCGACCACCGAGCCGTCCGGCAGCACCACATGGCGGCGTTCATTCAGGGCCGTTGAAAACTCAGCGGTGTAAGGCGCCGGATGATTCAGGCCGCTGAACAAACCCAGGCCGAGCGCCACGGCCAGCACACTGGCAGCCACCGCGTAACGCAACACGGGACGGCTTTTTTTCAGCACCGGCGGGGTTTCGCACAAAGCCCGCAAACGCGGCGCCGACACCAGGTCGGCGGCGCTCCACAAACCCTGGATTACTTCGAATTCGTTTCGGTGTTGGGGGTGTTCGTCCAGCCAGGCCTGAAACTGGCGATGCACCGCGACATCGGTGACAGGCTCCTGCAAACGCACAAACCACTGCGCCGCGTCATCGCGAACCGTTGTTTGCCCGCACGCACAATCACGAGTATCCATCATGGAAGTTCCTGTCTGGCTGGGGAGGAAATGGCGCGGTCGATCATGACTGCAACCCGTCCAGGCGATCGCGCAGATGCCGAAGCGTGCGGATCATATACTTTTCCACCATGTTCTTGGACAGCCCCAGGCGTTCGGCGATTTCTGCCTGGGTCAGGCCCTCGATTTTCTGCCAGACAAACACTTTGCGGCAGTTGACCGGCAACTCGGTGAGCGCCCGTTCGATGGAATCAGCCAACTGGATCGCGTGCATGAAATGCTCCGGGTCGCCGGTCGGCGACTCACTGAGATCAATCGCCTCTGACTCCATGGCGCCCCGCCGGTCCTCACGCCGATAACCGTCCACGGCGATGTTGCGCGCGGTCTGGTGCAAATACGCCCGGGGCTGTTCCACCACCGCCGAATCGGACTCAAGCACCCGCACGAAGGTATCGTGGGCCAAGTCCTCGGCCTGCTGACGATTTCTCAGGCGACGGGTCCAGGTGCCAACCAACTCTTCGTAATGCTCGAAAAAGCCGTGTCTGCGGGGCAGCTTGAGGGTCATTGCGGTGTGCTGTGGAGATGGGGCGCGAATAGTAATGCTTCCTATTAACCAGAAGCAATGGTTTGCGCCCCCCTGGTCGATCACCTTGCCTGCCTGCCTTTGTGCAATTCGTCAGGAACGCTGGATTGCGGCACAGAACCAAAGAAAAACGCCGACGTTGAACCTCAACAGCCCTCAATAACCCCAAAGTCAAAAGATCGCAGCCTGCGGCGCGCCTACCGACTCACCACAATCTTCCCGATCATCTGCGGGTGCAACGCACAAAAATACTCGAACTCCCCCGGTGTGTTGAACACCCAGGAATAACTGTCACCAGTATCCAGCGCCCCGGAGCGAAACACCTTGTGGGTTTCCGCCACCGTGTGCGGGATCTCGTCGTCGTTAACCCACGTCACCTTGGTACCCACGGCTACCTCCAGATCCTTGGGCCCGAACATGAATTCCTTGATATCGATTTTCACCTCCTGAGCCCACACCGGCATCGATACCATCAGGCAGGCAACGGCCAACAATCGCATTTTCATTGCGCCTCCTCCCCTAAACCAGTGTCGAATCGATCAGCGCCAGCGGATGCTCACCCTGGGTCGCTCGCACATCGGTGAGCCCCAGATAATTGCGCAACTGATCAGCCGCTACCGTCATCGGCCCCGGTGTCGGCGCCGTACCCGGCGCGGGTTGTGGATAAGCCGTGCCGCGAGCGGTATGGAAAGTGATATTGCCTTCGACCTTCTGGATGACCTGGTGGATATGCCCGTTCAACACCGTCACCGAACCGTACTTGCGCAGCATGGCAATCGCCTGATCACCATCCTCGGTGCCCCAGCCCCATGGCTGATAAATCGTCCACAACGGAATATGGGTAAACACCACGATTGGCGTGCTGCTGCTCACCACGCGTAAGTCGTCGGCCAGCCAGGCCAGTTGATCGGCGCCCAGGGTCGCTTCACGGCCCGCCTGGAAGTTGAAGACGTTCACCAGCGCAATGAAGTGCACGCCATGGTCATCGAAGCTGTACCAGCCATTGCCTTTGGTGCCCTTGCCGTAACGCTCCAGATAAAGCTTGCCGCCGCCCTCGTCGAGGGTGTCGTGCTCGCCCGGCACGTAGTGCACGGTGGACGGCAGGCCGTTGAGCAATTGTGCAGCGGTGTCGAACTCGTCGGCTTTGGACAGGTGGGTGATATCGCCGGTGTGCAGGATCAGCGAGGGCCGTTTTGGCAGCGCAATGACCTTGTCGATCGCCACTTGCAAGGTCTTCAGCGGTTCCGGGTTGGCCTCCTTGTTGAAACCGATGTGCGAGTCGCTGATCTGCACGAAGTGGAAGGTGCTGGCGAGCGCCTTGGGGTCGGAAACATTGCCCGCCTCATCCAGGGCGAAGGCCCGGGGAATGCCGCCGCTCAGGGCCCAGATCACGCCGGCCCCGGCCCATGCCGAGCACTTGAGCAGCGTCCGGCGGTCGGGGTTGAGCGGACCGTCGGTGCGTCGTTGGTTTTTTGCATGAATGTCCATCGGTATGCCCTCGGTGGCGTACTACAGTGGTGAAGCGGGTGATGTAGCTGACACGAGGTAAACCGAGCGGAACGGGACTTTATTCCAGATCAAAAAATAAGTTTTTTCCGGGAATAAAATGCGCCGCACCACGGTTATTAGGGGTGGGACAGTGCGGGAACCACTATGAAGCGATTTGAGGAACTGTTTGCGCCCCACTTGGACGCCGCTTACAACCTCGCGCGCTGGCTCACCGGCAACGACAGCGCCGCATCCGATGTCGTGCAGGAAAGCGCCTTGCGCGCCTTCAAGTTTTTGCACCGCTTCGCCGATGGCAACGCCAAGGCCTGGTTCCTGACCATCGTGCGCAACGAAAGCTACACCTGGCTCAAGGCTTCGGCCGGCCACCATTGGGTCGCCATCGGCGATGAACTCCCCGAAGACGACAAGACGCTCAGTCACAGCCAGACCCCGGAACTGCTGGCCATCCACAGCGAAAATGCGGCGCTGATCCAGCAAGCCCTGTGCGCCCTGCCGCCGGCGTTTCGCGAGGTGATCGTGCTCAAGGAACTCGAAGACATGCCCTACAAGGACATCGCCCTGGTGGTCGACATTCCCATCGGCACCGTCATGTCGAGGCTGGCCAGGGCGCGGGCCATGCTCAAGCTCGAACTACTGAAGTTGCACGATCATGAATGAACTCGACTGCACGGTTTGCCAGACGCTGATGCATGGCTATCTGGACCAGGAACTTGATTCGGCGACGGCTGCGAATGTGGCCGGGCATCTGGCCGAGTGCGCCGAGTGCGCGCGGTTGCATGATCAGACGAAGCTGCTGAAGGCCGGTGTGAAGCAACGGGCGCCGTATTACGCGGCGCCTGCAGCATTGACTGCCCGGGTGTTCGCCCCTGCCCCCCCGGCAGCCAGCTTCGTCGAGCGTTGGCGCCAATGGTTCGCACCCGTTTTTTCAGCGGCGGCGCTGGCCTTGGCGGTGGTGTTGTATGTAGCGACGCCGGGCAGCGAACAGCCGTTGATGGACGAGGCAGTCTCCAGCCATGTGCGCTCGTTGATGGGCGAGCATTTGAACGATGTGGTGTCGTCCGACCGCCACACCGTGAAGCCCTGGTTCACCGGCAAACTCGACTTCTCGCCGCCGGTGCTCGATTACTCCGCACAAGGTTTTCCCCTGCTGGGCGGACGGCTGGATTATCTGCAGCATCAGACCACGGCGGCCCTGAGTTATGGTCGGGCCAAGCACATAATCAATGTGTTCATCTTGCCCGTGCAGGAGGCCGACAAGCCGCGACAGAGCCAGACGATCCGAGGTTTCAACGTCGTGTCCTGGCAAGAAAACCACATGCGCTTCGTGCTGGTTTCCGATCTGGAGAAAAGTGAGCTGGAGGCGTTCAGCCAAATGCTCAAACCGTAGATTTCTAAAGAATCGCACCGAAACAGATGACACAAAACCCTGTGGGAGCGGGCTTGCTCGCGAAAGCGGTATGTCAGTCAATGATGATGTCGACTGACACTCCCTCTTCGCGAGCAAGCCCGCTCCCACATTTGATCTCCACTTTGCTCAATGCTTGCGCAACCACTCGATAAACAACGCAAACAGTTCCGACTGCGAACCCACCTGCAGTTTCAGGTACAGGTTCTTGCGGTGCATGCGCACGGTTTCCGGCGAGATGCTCATCTGGCTGGCCGTGGACTTCACCGAATGCCCGCGCAACACCATGTGCGCCACTTCCCGCTCGCGTTCGGTCAGCAAGTCACTGCCGAAATGCTCGAATGCCGCCTGCACGCGGTGCTTGAGATCATCGCGCAGGCCTTGCTCGTTATCGCTCCCGAACCCGCTACCGCGCTGCATGCCACGCTGACTGAACTCGCTGATGAATTCGCGCACCAACGGCTCGACGGCGCGCAGCAGATTCAGCTGTTCGACGCTCAGACATTCCCCGCCGAAACCTTGAAACAGGCTGACGGAGATCTTCGTGTCGTTGCCGGTATCGACGATGTAGTAGCTGTCTTCCGAGCAGCCCGCCTTCAGGTAATAGGATTTGTAGTAGTCACTGTCGAAGAAGTTGTCCGGCGCGATCTCTTCCAGGTGATAGAACCCTTGCGCCAACCCTTGCTCCACTGCCAGGCAGAACGGGTCGAGCAAATAGCCTCCGGAAAAATAGCGCTCAAGAATCGAGACCTGATACTCCTGCGCAATCCCGCGCTGATGCAACAACTGCGGCGCGCGGTCCTTGCGCTCCAGGCTGATCATCATCGACTCGACGGACACCAGTTGCGCCAACGCTGACGCCAGGTATTGCAAGGCGTCAGGCTCATCGATATGGGCGAATGCCTCGCGCATTCCCCCATGCCATTTGTGCAACGCCCCGAAGGGCACTGCGATCAGCGTATCGTCGTCTGGTTTGCTCATGCCCCGCAGTCTAGCGGGTGCGCTGGCCCTTGGTAACAGCCTGCAGGGCGAATTCATTGGCCGAGGTACTGGCCGCTCTGCTCAAGCTCGGCTGCCACTTCCAGAATGCACGCGCGCAGGGTCTCGACGATTTCATCGACCTGGACAACCGTCAGGATCAGCGGCGGCGACATCACGTTGAGGTGCATGATCGGTCGCACCAGCAAGCCCCGGGCCTGAGCGCGCACGTGAATTTTCTCGCCAATGTTGATTTCATCGGGGAACAGCGCCTTGGTGCGTTTATCGGCGACGAACTCCACGCAGGCCATGAGTTTCTGGCAGCGCACATCCCCCACCAGCGGCAAGTCCCGCAGGGTGGCCAGGCGTTCTTCCAGATAAGCCCCCACCGTGTCGACGTGGGCCAGCAGGTTTTCCCGTTCGATGATTTCGATGTTCTTCAGCGCCGCCGTGCAACACACCGGGTGGCCGCTGTAGGTGAAGCCGTGAGTGAAGCAGCGGCCCTTGCCCGGCTCGGCAATGACTTTCCAGATGCGCTCGGAAAAGATACACGCGCCCAGCGGCAGGTAGGCCGAGGTCAGGCCTTTGGCGGTGGTAATGATGTCGGGCTGCACGTCGAACACATCCCGGGAGGCAAAAAACTTGCCCAGGCGCCCGAACGAGGTCACCACTTCGTCGGCGACGAACAGGATGTCGTAGCGCTGGCAGACGTCCCACATGCGTTTGAGGTAACCCTGTGGCGGAATGATCACCCCGCCCGAGCCCATGATCGGTTCGGCGAAAAACCCGGCGACCTTGTCCGCGCCAATCGACAGGATCTTGTCTTCGAACTCCTTGACCAGAAACTCGAGGAACTGCGCCTCGTCCATGCCATCGGGTGCGCGGTACGGGTTCGGGTTGGACACGTGGTGGATCAGCGGGTTGGCGTAGTCAAACTCCGGCACGCGGTCGGCGGCCTTGTTGCCGATCGACATGGTCAGGGTGGTGGAACCGTGATAGGCGTTGAACCGCGCGATGACGTGCTTCTTCTCGGGTTTGCCACGGCAGTTCTGGTAGTACTGGATCAGCCGGTACGCGGTGTCCACGGCGGTGGAGCCGCCGGTGGTCAGGAACACATGGTCAAGGTCACCGGGGGCCAGGCTGGCGAGCTTTTCGCACAGCTGAATCGCCACGTTGTTGGACATGTCGGAAAACGGATTCGAATAGGCCAGTTGCCGCACCTGATCGGCGATGGCCTCGGCCATTTCCTCGCGACCCAGGCCGATGTTGGTGCACCACATGCCGCCCACCGCATCGAGAAAGCGGTTGCCCTGGGTGTCGTAGATGTAGGCGCCATCGCCTGCGACGATGTTCAGCGAGCCTTGTTCGGCGTGTTCGTCGAACATGTGGTAGCCGTGCATGTGATGGGCCTTGTCGGCCTTGACCAGTCTGGACTCATCCGCCGGCGAAAGTACGGTGCGTGTTGGGGTCGCCATAAATAAACCTCTAACCGAATTGACTAACGATCGAACAAATCAAATGCCGCTTTTCACGGTGCTCCAGACCCGGGTGATCGCCCGCATGTCCTTGGCATCCTGGGTCTTCTGCGGGAACAGGCGCTCGCGGGTTTGCGCGTCCGGGTAGATCGCCGGGTTGTTGCGCACATCGGCGCTCAACAACGGAGTGGCCGCCGCGTTGCTGTTGGCGTAATTGATGAAATCGCTTACATCCGCCATCACCTGCGGCTGCATCAGGTACTCAAGAAACTTGTGGGCATTGGCGACGTGGGGCGCGTCGGCCGGGATGTACATGTTGTCGAACCAGATCAGCGAGCCTTCCTTGGGGATGAAGTAGGCAAGGTTGATCTGCTTCTTGGCTTCTGCGGCGCGGGCCATGGCCGTGGCGTAATCGCCGGACCAGGTCATGGCCATGCACACGTCGCCGTTGGGCAGGCTGGTCAGGTAATTGACCGAGTCGAATTTGCGGATGTACGGCCGCACGGACAGCAGCAAGTCCTGGGCGGCTTTCAGATCTGCCGGGGCGGCACTGTTCGGGTCACGTCCCAGGTACTTCAAGGCCAAGGGGATGACTTCGGTCGGGGCGTCGAGCAGGGTCACGCCGCAGTCGGCGAAGCGCGAGACGATCTTCGGATCGAAGATCATCGCCAGCGAACCGATCGGCGCGTCCGGCATGCGTTCCTTGATCTTGTCGACGTTGTAGGTGACGCCATTGCTGCCCCAGGTGTAGGGCGCCGAGTAGGTGGTGCCCGGATCAAACCCCTGCAGGTCCTGCAAGACTTTCGGGTCCAGGTTGCTCCAGCCCGGCAGTAACTTTTTATCCAGCGGCTGGAACACCTTGGCCTTGATCAACGGCGGCGCGAGGGATGCGTTCAACACAATCAAGTCATAGCCGGAGTGGCCGGTGAGCAATTTGGCCTGCACCGTTTCGTAGGCATCGAAGGTGTCGTAGATGACTTTGATGCCGGTGGCCTTTTCGAAGTCGGCCACGGTTCTTTCACCGATGTAATCCGCCCAGTTGTACAGCCGCAGCGTATTGCTGTCGTCCACTTGAGCGGCGTAGGCATTCAAAGTCAGTGGTACAACAAACAGACTGGAAATCACCTTAAGCAGCGTCTTGCCCATAGCAAATGCACCTTATAGCGAGTTCGGCTCTGGATGAGCGGATGCCCCCACTATTGGCGGATTCGCCGGGCGCAACCATACCCCGAATGGGTGTGTGTCGTTTTTGGCGCACCGGCATGGCAAAAAGCGGCAGTGCAGTTGACCCGTTTTGCCATAGATCCGGGGTTTGTCCGGCGCTTAAAGTGGCAGCCTGAACCGACCCTGCGGAGCCTGCGATGACCGACCTGATCAAACACGAGCAACGCGACGGCGTGTTGACGCTGACCATCGACCGCCCGGACAAGCTCAACGCACTGAACAACGCCATGTACACGCAACTGGCCGACCTGTTGCTGACCGCCGACGAAGACGCGCAAACCGGCGTGATCATCCTCACTGGCGGCCCGACCTGCTTTACCAGTGGCAATGACCTGGTGGACTTTCTCCAGCACCCGCCGACGCACCTGGACGCCCCGGCGTTTCGCCTGATGAAAGTCGTCACGCACCTGCAAAAACCGCTGATCGCGGCAGTCTGCGGGGCGGCCATCGGCATTGGCACCACGTTGTTGTTGCATTGCGATCAGGTGCTGGTCACCCGCAATGCCAAGCTGCGCATGCCGTTCGTCAACATCGGCCTGTGCCCCGAATTCGGCGCCAGCCTGTTGCTGCCACGCCGGCTCGGCCATGCCCGCGCCGCGAGCCTGCTGCTGTTGGGCAACGGCCTGGACGGCAACGAAGCGCTGGCCTGGGGCCTGGCCAACGAAGCCTTCGATGACGGCGAACAATGCCTGGCGGCGGCGACAAAAATCGCCCAGCGCTTTTTGGCGATGCCCCAGGAGGCCTTGCGCCAATCCCGGCAATTGATGAAACAGGCGACGTTGCCGGAACTGGAAGCCACCCTGCGCGAAGAAAACACGCTGTTCATCCAGCGCCTGAATACCGATGAGGCGAAATCCGCCTTGAACGCCCTGATCAATCGCAGTACAGATAAGAATCCACCGAAAGGAAACCAGCCATGAACACTCCGGAAATCTACGTCGTCAGCGCCGCCCGTACCGCCATCGGTACGTTCGGCGGTTCGCTCAAGGACGTGCCACTGGCCGACCTCGCGACCACGGCCGTGAAAGCTGCCCTGCAACGCGCCGCCGTGGACCCGGCACTCGTTGGCCATCTGGTGATGGGCAACGTGATCCCGACCGAAACCCGCGATGCCTACATTTCCCGGGTCGCGGCGATGAACGCCGGCATTCCGAAGGAAACCCCGGCCTACAACGTCAACCGCCTCTGCGGCTCGGGCCTGCAAGCGATCATCAACGCCGCACAGACACTGATGCTCGGCGATGCGGAAATCGTCGTCGGCGCCGGTGCCGAATCCATGAGCCGTGGCCCGTACTTGATGCCGACCGCCCGTTGGGGTTCGCGCATGGGCAACGCCCAGGTCATCGACTACATGCTGGGCATCCTGCATGACCCGTTCCATGGCATCCACATGGGCATCACTGCCGAGAACGTCGCCGAGCGCAATGGCATCACCCGTGAAATGCAGGACGCCCTGGCGCTGGAAGACCAGAAACGTGCAGCCCACGCGATTGCCAACGGCTACTTCAGCGAGCAGATCGCGACCGTGGAAATCCAGGATCGCAAAGGCGTCAAACTGTTCAACGTCGACGAACACCCGCGCGCCACGTCCCTGGAACAACTGGCAGCCATGAAGCCAGCGTTCAAGAAGGACGGCTCGGTCACCGCCGGCAACGCCTCGGGCCTGAACGACGGCGCCGCTGCACTGGTCATGGCTACCGGTAACGC
The DNA here is from genome assembly GCF_059422645.1 of Pseudomonas sp. GW821-FHT01C01. Taxonomy (NCBI): domain Bacteria; kingdom Pseudomonadati; phylum Pseudomonadota; class Gammaproteobacteria; order Pseudomonadales; family Pseudomonadaceae; genus Pseudomonas; species Pseudomonas sp. GW821-FHT01C01. Next base: position 16,494 of record NZ_JBWKXF010000019.1, read on the forward strand.
GGTCCAGGCCAATAACCTCAAACCACTCGCCCGCCTGGTCAGCTACGCCCACGCCGGCGTCGAACCGGAATTCATGGGCCTGGGCCCGATCCCGGCCACCCGCCTGGCACTCAAGCGCGCCGGTCTGACCGTCGCCGACCTGGACGTGATCGAAGCCAACATCGCCTTCGCCGCCCAGGCCTGCGCCGTCAGCCAGGAACTGGACCTCGACCCCGCCAAGGTCAACCCGAACGGTTCGGGCATCGCCCTGGGCCACCCGGTGGGCGCAACCGGCGCGATCATCGCCACCAAGGCCATCCACGAACTGCATCGCACCGGTGGCCGTTATGCACTGGTGACCATGTGCATCGGTGGTGGCCAGGGGATTGCGGCGATTTTCGAACGCGTCTGAACCCTGCACCATCCCCTGTAGAAGCAACCTCTACAGGGGCAGCAGTACCTGTGGGAGCGGGCTTGCTCGCGAAAGCTCTGGGTCAGGCAATACAAATGTCGACTGACACGCCGCCTTCGCGAGCAAGCCCGCTCCCACAAGGGCAATTTATTGCTTGTCCTTTCGTGCAAGAGGTCGCTGGCCAAAGCAAGCGCACTTGATGATTTCCCCGCGCAACTGGTCGCAATCGATCAATACCGCCCCCGCCCCGCACCCTAGATTAGCTCCCAGAACACGAAGCCGTACCGCGCGGCCAGTCACTGAGGAGATAGCCCCATGCACCGTTTCCAGACCCGTAAGCAGCAGAGCCCGATCGATGGCTGGGATCATCAGGACCCGGAAGAAGCCTTCACCCTGCCCTCGCGTTACTTCTATGACGAAACCCTATTCAAGGCCGAGCGCGACAAACTTTTCATGCACGCCTGGCACGTGGCCGGGCACGTCAGTGAGTTCGCCGAGCCGGGTCAGTACGTAGTCACGGATCTGTTCGACCAGAGCGTAGTGGTGGCGAAAAACCGTCAGGGCCAGATCCACGCCTTCCATAACGTTTGCCAGCATCGCGGCAATCGCCTGCTCGAAGAACGGCGCGGCACCACCGGTGGCGTGGTGCGTTGCGCCTATCACTCGTGGTGCTACGAAATGGACGGCAGCCTGCGCAGCGCACCCCGCTGCGAGAAGATGAAGAACTTCGAGTTGCAGCAGTTCAACATCCCGCAGATTCGCACCGAAGAAATGGGGGGGTTCATCTATTTCAACCTCGACCCGGCCGCGCCGTCCCTGCGGGATTTGTTCCCCGGGGCGGACGAGGAAATGCGCCGGGTGTTTCCAGACCTGGCCGACATGCGCCTGATCGAAGAGCAAGACGTGATCGTACCGGCCAACTGGAAGGTGATCATGGACAACTCCATCGAGGGTTATCACTTCAAGTTGTCGGGGCCGTGCCACATCGACCTGGCCCGGCTGATCGACTTCAAGGGCTACCAATTGAGCAAACGCGACAACTGGTGGACCTACATCGCCCCGGCCAATCTCTCGGTGACCGAAGCCTACGGCGTGCCGTTGCGCGAGGACCTGAACCCGGACGAGTGCTTCTTCAACATCGGCATGTGGCCGAACAACACCTTCTATACCTTCCCGTTCTCGGAGTTCCTGGGCTCGTTCATCATGATTCCGCTGGACGCCGAGCGCTCGCTGCTGCGCTTCGGCTACTACTCCAGCAATGCCGAGACTGCGGCGGTCAGCACGTCGTGCATGAAGTGGATGAACGAGGATCTGGGACCGGAAGACATCGCCCTGAACATCTCGGTGCAGAAAGGCCTGCATTCGCTCGGTTACGACCAGGGGCGCTACATGATCGATGCCCAGCGCAGCAATGAAAGCGAGCATCTGGTGCATCACTTTCATCGGTTGGTGTTCAACGGGATTCATGGGTCTACCGCGAGTTGACCGGACGAATGCAGTCCCTGTGGGAGCGGGCTTGCTCGCGAATGCGGAGTGTCAGTCGACATTTTCATTGCCTGATACACCGCATTCGAGAGCAAGCCCGCTCCCACAGAGTTTTGTGTCTTGACCTTTCATTAAGGGAGAACCCAAACCATGTCCGATCATGAATTTGATTACCTGATCGTGGGCGCAGGGTCCGCTGGCTGCGTATTGGCCAATCGTCTGGGCGAGGACCCGACGGTGCGGATTCTGCTGCTGGAGGCCGGCCCGGCGGACCAGAGCTGGACCATCGACATGCCGTCCGCCGTGGGCCTGGTGGTGGGCGGCACGCGCTACAACTGGAGCTACAGCTCCGAACCGGAGCCGTATCTGGGCGGTCGCCGGATCGGCACACCGCGAGGCCGCACGCTGGGCGGTTCGTCGTCGATCAATGGCATGGTCTACATCCGTGGCCATGCCCGGGACTACGACGGCTGGGCCGAACAGGGCTGCGACGGCTGGCGTTATCAGGATGTGCTGCCGTATTTCAAGCGTGCGCAAACCCATGCCGATGGCGCGGACGATTACCGCGGCGCGGCAGGCCATCTGCACATCACCCCGGGCGATACGACGACGCCGTTGTGCGCGGCGTTTCTGGCGGCCGGTGCCGAAGCCGGATATGGCCTGAGCGATGATTTGAACGGTTATCGCCAGGAAGCCTTCGGCCCGGTGGACCGCACCACCCGCGCCGGACGGCGCTGGAGCACTTCCCGTGGCTATCTGCGTGAGGCGCTGACCCGGGGCAACGTGCAGGTGCGCACTGACGCTCTGGCGCTACGCATTCTGTTCGACGGCAAACGCGCCGTCGGCATTGAGTACGAGCACAACGGCGAGGTCCGCCAGGCCTTTGCCCGGCGCGAAGTGTTGTTGACTGCCGGGGCGATCAACTCGCCGCAACTGTTGCTGCTCTCCGGCATCGGCCCGGCAGCGGAATTGCGGGACCTGGGGATCACGGTCAAACATGATTTGCCCGGCGTCGGCCGGCGCCTCAACGATCACCCGGACACCGTGGTGCAATACCGCTGCAAGCAGCCGGTGTCGCTCTACCCGTGGACCACCGCGCCGGGCAAGTGGTGGATCGGTGCACGCTGGTTCGCCACTCACGACGGATTGGCGGCGAGCAATCATTTCGAAGCCGGGGCGTTCATCCGCTCCCGGGCCGGGGTCGAGTTTCCCGACCTGCAACTGACCTTCATGCCCTTGGCGGTCAAACCCGGCAGCGTCGATCTGGTGCCGGGCCATGCGTTCCAGATCCATATCGACCTGATGCGCCCCACCAGCCTGGGCAACGTCACGCTCAACAGCGCCGACCCCAGGCAGCCGCCGCGCATCCTGTTCAATTACCTGAAAACCGAGCAGGATCGAGCCGACATGCGTGCCGGTGCGCGGCTGGTACGCGAGATCATCGCGCAACCGGCCATGGCTGCTTTCCGGGGTGAAGAACTGGTGCCCGGCCCGCAAGCGCAAAGTGATGCGGCACTGGACGCCTGGGCCAGGCAGGTCACGGAAACCGGCTACCATGCCAGCGGCACCTGCAAGATGGGCCCGGCGGGCGATGCCGAAGCCGTGGTCGATGCGCAATTGCGGGTGCATGGCCTCGACGGTTTGCGGGTGGTGGACGCCTCGATCATGCCGATGATCGTCAGTGGCAACACCAATGCGCCGACAGTGATGATCGCGGAAAAGGCCAGTGACCTGATTCGCGGCCTGCCGCCGCTACCCGCCGCCGAGGTACCGGTGTGGATTCATCCACAGTGGCAGACGCAACAACGATAGAGTTCACCCATGAGCAATCAGTCGTCCAATAGCACAGATGCACGTTTCACCTGGCGGCGCGGCGAGGTCGCGCCGCTGCGGGTCGCGGTGTTGTTGATGCCATCGTTTTCCAACTTCGGCCTGGCTGCGGTGCTGGAACCGCTGGCCATTGCCAACTGGCTGACTCAACGCCCCTTGTTCGAGTGGTCGCTGCTGTCTCTGGACGGCGAGCCGGTGCAGGCCAGCAACGGCCTGACCACCGTCGCCAATGACGGATTGAAGGCCGACCAGGGCTTTGATGTGTGCCTGGTAATTGCCAGTTTCGATGTGCACAAACACAGCCGCAATCTGGCGCTCAAGAGCTGGCTGCGCAAGCAGGCGTTGTTCGGCGCCGTGCTGATGGGCGTGGAAACCGGTACAGAACTGCTGGCGGCGGCCGGCGTGCTCGACGGTTACGAGGCCGCCGTGCATTGGGACAATCTGCAAGGGTTTCAGGAGAGTTATCCACGGGTCCACGCCAAGCCACAGCTCTACACGCTGGAACGCCAGCGCATGACGTGCGCCGGTGCCACCAGCACCCTCGACATGCTGCTGGGCTGGATCGGCCAGAGCATCGACAGCGAGCTGGCCCGGGAAATCGGCATGCATCTGCTGATGGGGCCTGTGCGCGCGCCGGCCGACCATCAACTCGATGGCGGCCTGACCAACACCGGGCTGTACGGCAGCAAGATTCGCCGTGCCATCGGGTTGATGGAACAGGCGCTGGAAGAACCACTCGATTGCGAAGCGATTGCCGCTCAGGTCGGCCTGTCGCGGCGACAACTGGAGCGCCAGTTCAAGCATCAGACTGGCCTGTCGCCGCTCAAGTACTACATCACCTTGCGCCTGGCCAAGGCCCACAGTCTGCTGCAACAGACGCGCCTGAGCGTCGCGCAAGTGGCGGCCTGTTCCGGGTTCGGTTCACTGGAGCATTTCTCCCGCACCTATCGTGCCCGCTTCGGCTGCCCGCCCAGCGAAGACCGCAGCCAGGTCTGGACTGCCCCGGTAATGCGCCAGCCGTTGCTTAAGCAGCCCCGGCCGGCCGAGGCGGATTGAATTCACAGGCGATAGCCCGGCTCTTCTTCATCGAGAATCCCCATCAACGCGTTGAAATGCTTGTCGGCAAAGCCCGGATAGTCGAGCCATTGCCGGCAGGTCTTGCGGGCGATTTCGTCGCTGGCGATGCGCAGTTCACGGCCGGTCGAAAGCGCGGTGATGTAGGTCTCGCAGGCGCGCTCGAAGTAATACAGATCGTCAAACGCCTGGGCGATGCTCGGCGCCGCCACCAGCACACCATGGTTGCCCATCAACAGAATCGGCTTGTCGCCCAGCAGGTGGCTGACCCGTTCGGCCTCGTCGCCCAACCCCATGCCGTCAAAGCCCTCGTCGATCACCACCCGCTCGAAAAAACGCATGCAGTTCTGCTCGATCGGCGGCAGACGTGAATCCTTCAAACAGGCCAACGCCGTCGCGTATTTCGAATGAGTGTGAAGGATGCAACGAGCATGCGGCTGGTTGCGATGCAAGGCGCTGTGCAACGCCCATGCGGTGATGTCCGGCGCGTCCGGGCGATCGAGGCTGGCAGGTTCATCGGCATTGACCAACAGCAAATCGCTGGCCTTGATCCGCGAGAAATGCACGCCGTAAGGGTTGATCAAAAACTCCCGACCGTCCCCCGACACCGCAACGCTGAAGTGGTTGGCAATGGACTCGTGCAGATTCAACCGCGCTGCCCAGCGGAACGCGCAGGCCAGACGGATTCGCAATTGTTCGACAGATTGATTCATCCCGGGCTCCCGGATGTTGATCGGTTGCCTGCCAGTGTAGAGCGACGCCCTGTACGGACTTGACGGTAAACGACACGGATTGCCGTTATCCACCAGCTCGTCAGGGTGAGCAGCCGGGATCCCCTGTGGGAGCGGGCTTGCTCGCGAAGAGGAAGTGTCAGGCCACGACGATGTTGGCTGACACACCGCATTCGCGAGCAAGCCCGCTCCCACAGTGGGTTCTCCAGCGCACACAGAATCTCATCCTCCCGGAAAAACCACCTGACGACCGGTAGCAAAAACCATTTGCCACAAAATATTACATGCGTCATATTACGACCATCATAATTAACCACCGCTCCAACAGGTAACCTCCATGACCAGCATGCCCACCGTTGAACCCGACCTGGCTACCCCGGTGAATGCCGCAAAACCTCCGCTGCTCAAACGCCTGCTTTTGCCGACACTGGGCATCGCTGCGCTGGTGCTGGCCGGTGTGTACGGCACGCACTGGTGGACCGCCGGACGCTTTATCGAAGAAACCGATGACGCCTACATCGGTGGCGATGTAACGGTGATCGGGCCGAAGGTGGCGGGTTACATAGAGGAAGTGCTGGTGGCCGATAACCAGAAGGTCAAGGCTGGCGACGTGCTGATCCGTCTCGATTCGCGCGACTACCGTGCCAACCTGGCCAAGGCCGAAGGCGCAGTGGCCGCCCAGGAAGCCTTGCTGGCCAACCTCGACGCCACCGAACAACTGCAACAGGCCGTCATCGGTCAGGCCCGAGCCGGCATCGACGCCGCCGGTGCCGAAGCCACCCGTTCGCGGGATGACGATGCCCGCTACAAAAAACTGGTGATCACCAACGCCGTCTCGGTGGAAAGCGCCCAGCGGGCCAATACCACGTTCAAGACGGCCCAGGCCCAAAGTAACCGCGCCCAGGCTGAACTGCTGGCCGCGCAACGCCAGTTGAATGTGATCGACACCCAGAAACAACAAGCCCGGGCCGCATTGATCCAGGCCAAAGCTGAACGCGATCTGGCGCAATTGAATGTCGGCTACACCGAACTGAAGGCACCGGTTGATGGTGTGATCGGCAATCGCCGGGCTCGGGTCGGCGCCTATGCCCAGGCCGGTTCACAATTGCTCTCGGTGGTGCCGACCAGCGGTCTGTGGGTCGATGCCAACTTCAAGGAAGACCAACTGGCACACATGGTGCCGGGGCAACGGGTGGTGATTCATGCCGACGTGCTGTCGGGTCAGGAATTCCACGGACACCTGGACAGCCTCGCCCCCGCCAGCGGTTCGCAATTCAGCGTGTTGCCACCGGAAAACGCCACCGGCAACTTCACCAAGATCGTGCAGCGGGTGCCGGTGCGGATTCACCTCGACCCGGCCGACAGCGTACTCGGCCACCTGCGTCCGGGGCTGTCGGTAACAGCCGAAGTGGATACGCGCAAGGCGCCTGAAGCGCCAGCCGTGGCCAGCGCGCCATGAGCCGCGCCCTCGCCGCCCCGGCGCAACCGTTCAATGCCGCGAACATGGCGACGGCGACCAAGGTCTTCGCCTTTGCCAGCATGTGTATCGGCATGTTCATTGCCCTGCTGGATATCCAGATTGTCTCGGCTTCGTTGCGTGACATCGGCGGCGGACTCTCCGCCGGCACCGACGAAACCGCGTGGGTGCAAACCAGTTACCTGATCGCCGAAATCATCGTGATCCCGCTGTCCGGCTGGTTGTCGCGAGTATTTTCGACGCGCTGGCTGTTTTGCGCATCGGCGGTGGGTTTCACCCTGACCAGCCTGCTGTGCGGCGTGGCCTGGAACATCCAGAGCATGATCGCCTTCCGCGCCCTGCAAGGGTTTCTGGGCGGCTCGATGATCCCGCTGGTGTTCACCACCGCGTTCGTGTTCTTCACTGGCAAGCAACGGGTCATCGCCGCCGCGACCATCGGCGCGGTGGCGTCCCTGGCACCAACCCTGGGACCGGTGATCGGTGGCTGGATCACCGACATATCGTCCTGGCACTGGCTGTTTTACATCAACCTGGTGCCGGGGATTTTCGTCGCGGTTGCCGTGCCGATGCTGGTCAAGATCGACCAACCGGAACTGTCGCTGCTCAAGGGCGCGGATTACTTGAGCATGGTGTTTCTGGCGCTGTTCCTCGGCTGCCTGGAATACACCCTCGAAGAAGGCCCACGCTGGAACTGGTTCAGCGACCGCACGATTCTGACTACCGCGTGGATCAGCGGCCTGGCCGGCCTGGCGTTCATCGGCCGGACCCTGCATGTGGCGAATCCGATTGTCGATCTGCGCGCCTTGAAGGATCGCAACTTTGCCCTCGGCTGTTTCTTCTCGTTCGTCACCGGCATCGGCCTGTTCGCCACCATTTACCTGACGCCGCTGTTCCTCGGCCGGGTGCGTGGTTATGGCGCGCTGGATATTGGTCTGGCGGTTTTCTCCACTGGGGTGTTCCAGATCATGGCGATTCCGCTGTATGCCTTTCTGGCCAACCGCGTCGACCTGCGCTGGATCATGATGACCGGCCTTGGGCTGTTCGCGTTATCGATGTGGGATTTCAGCCCGATCACCCATGACTGGGGGGCCAGGGAATTGATGCTGCCGCAAGCGTTTCGCGGGATTGCCCAGCAACTGGCGGTGCCGCCCGCGGTGACGCTGACCCTCGGCGGCCTGGCACCGGCACGGCTCAAACATGCGTCAGGGTTGTTCAACTTGATGAGAAATCTTGGGGGGGCAATCGGTATCGCTGCGTGTGCGACCATCCTCAACGACCGCACCAACCTGCATTTCACTCGATTGGCGGAGAACCTCAACAGCACCAACGAGGCGCTCAACCAGTGGCTGTCCCAGGTCGGCAACAACTTCGCCGCCCTCGGCCAGAGCGGTGACGCCGGGGTCACCGCCAGCCTGCATCAACTATGGTTGCTGACCTACCGCGAAGCCCAGACACAAACCTATGGCGACGCGTTTTTGATGATCATGGTCTGCTTCATCGTCGCCACGGCGATGGTGCCCCTGATGCGCAAGGTGCAACCACCGGCCGCGCCGAGTGCCGATGCCCATTGAGGCATCGGCGGTTTGTTGAACATCAGGCCTGAGGCATTTTACGGAAGCCGACCGCCAGGCGGTTCCAGCTGTTGATGGTGCTGATCGCGACGGTCAGATCGACCATTTCCTTGGGCGTGAACTGCGCGCTGACCACTTCGTAGTCTTCGTCCGGGGCGTGGGTCAGGCTGAGCTGGGTCAGGGATTCGGTCCACAGCAGCGCAGCGCGTTCACGCTCGGTGAAAAACGGCGCCTCGCGCCAGGCCGTCACGGCGAACAGACGACGCGGGGTTTCGCCACCCTTGATCGCATCGGCGGTGTGCATGTCGATGCAGAAGGCACAGCCGTTGATCTGCGAAGCGCGCAGCTTGACCAGTTCGACCAGGTTTTTTTCCAGCGGCAGTTTGGAAACAGCGGTTTCCAGGGCAATCATGGCTTTAAGAGCGTCGGGGCTGGCGGTGTAGAAATCGGTACGCGATTGCATGGCGTGCTCCAGGGCAAGTGGGTGTGTCGCTACGTTAGTCCCTCGGTCGGCATACACAAATAGCCAATTTTTCAGAAGTCGAGGAGGCCACTGGCGCCATCAGGACCATAAACGTGCCCACCTGGAAACCAACCTTCAAGCCCGATTGCGCAACCACTGCAGAAACCCCTTCTTCTTCACTACCACCGGCAAGTCTTGAGTAAGCGATTTCGCTTTTTGCAGCCGGTAATCGAGCAAGGCCTTCATTGCATTGTTGATGTCGTGACGGGCATCCAGGCACGGCTTGAGGTATGACTTTTCGATACGGTACAGGCCACAGAATGTCTTGGCGGTAAACTGCGCAGGCAGCGCGCTGTCAGTGAGAATACCCGCCTCGCCGATCACCTCCCCCGGCCCCATGCGTCCGGATTCGTATGGCGCTCCGTGGCGCATCAAGGTCACCGAGATCACGCCGGACTCGATAATGAACAAGTGATCGCTGACCTCCCCCGCTTCCAGAATCACCTCCCCGGCGCGAAAGGTTTGCAGGGTCATGTTCTGGCTGAACGTGTCTTTCTCTTCCTGACGCAGGGTGGAGAAAATCGGCGAGCTGTCCAGCAACGCCCGTTTCCGTGTCGAATTGATCGGAGGGCTAGGCTCCACGCTCGACAGCAGGTTGACGCCGGACGCCTGCAAGTGCCGGTAGGCCAGGTCGAACAGCTGGTTGCGCACTGAACGTTTCTCGTCCATCGACGCGACAAAACCGCTGATTTCGTAGACCGCTCCGGTGTTGCTGGCGGTTTTCAGGCCAACGCTTGGCGACGGTGTATCCAGCAGCGCACGGCAACCTTGCATGGCCCGCTCCAAGGCCTCGATCACCGTGCTCGGGCGCGCATGCGGGCTCACTTCCAGGGAGACGGAGATACCGAACATGTCGTTCGGCCGGCTGAAATTGATGATCTTGGCCTTGGCTGCCAGGGAGTTGGGTATGACCGCCATGCAACCCTGGGAGGTTTGCAGGCGCGTGGCGCGCCAGTCGATGTCGGTGACCCGGCCTTCCATGCCATCGATGGAGATGTAGTCATCCAGTTGGTAGGGTTTGGTGGTGTTCAGGACAATCCCGGAAAACACATCGCTGAGGGTACTTTGCAAGGCCAGGCCGACAATGATCGCCAACGCACCGGACGTCGCCAGCACGCCCTTGACCGGTAGATCCAATACATAGGCCAGGGCGGCAATGATCGCGATCAGGAAAATCACCGCACCGAGCAAATCCTGAAGCAATCGCCCGGTATGCCCGACCCGTTGCATCATCACCGCGCCGATCAGCACGGTCAGGGTCCGCGCGCCGAACAACCACCAGCCGATCTGCAATCCGGTGGCCGCCAGGTGCAACGCTACGTTGTCGGCCCAGGGCGGCGGCTCCATCGGGTTCAGGCCTTCGTTGAACAACAGCAGGCTGAACAACGAAAAAATCACCACCCGCACCAGCAGCCGCCAGGCACTGCCAAGGGTACTGAGCAAGTACCACAACCCAAGATCGATCAGGATCAGCGCCATCGCGCAGATCAACGGGTGTTCGGTGAGCAATGACAGCATCAAGCAACTCCAGCCAGGGTCAATAACGCGAAGATCGCATGGATTGGCCTTAGTGTAGGAGCAATTGATTTCACTGGAAGACCCCCCCAAAAAAACACCACAAAACCAATGTGGGAGCGGGCTTGCTCGCGAAAGCGGTATAACAGTCAGCACATAGGCTGAATGTTAAGCCGTCTTCGCGAGCAAGCCCGCTCCCACAGGGGGGGATGAGTGTTGCCGAAGTTACTTGCTGTTGGTCTGCGCGTTGTAACTGGTTATCAGGTTGCGGTAATCCGGAATGTGGTTGGAGAACAGCGTGGCCAACCCTTCGATATCGTTGCGCCAGTCACGGTGCAGCTCACAGGCCAGGCCGAACCAGGTCATCAATTGCGCGCCCTCAACGGTCATACGGCTCCACGACGAATCGCGGGTCAGTTCGTTGAAGGTGCCGGATGCGTCAGTGACCACGAACACATCAAAACCTTCGGCCAGGGCCGAGAGGGCCGGGAACGCCACGCACACTTCGGTTACTACGCCGGCGATGATCAGTTGTTTCTTGCCGGTGGCCTTGACCGCCTTGACGAAGTCTTCGTTGTCCCAGGCGTTGATCTGGCCCGGGCGGGCAATGTACGGCGCGTCCGGAAACAGTGCTTTGAGCTCCGGCATCAGTGGGCCGTTGGGGCCGGTGTCGAAACTGGTGGTGAGGATGGTCGGCAGCTTGAAGTACTTGGCCAGGTCGGCCAGGGCCAGCACGTTGTTCTTGAAACGATCCGGTTCGATGTCGCGCACCAATGACAGCAGACCCGCCTGATGATCAACCATCAAAACCGCGGCGTTGTTCTTGTCGAGACGCTTGTAGGAAGTACTCATTGCAGTAGTCCTCGCATGTTATCGATGCCGAGTGAAATCGGCGTGGGGTAACCGGTTAGCGCTGGGAGTCCAGCACCTCGTGTTCGCTCGCCACTTGCTGAGCCTTGAGATAGCTCTCGATCAGCAATTGATAATGCGGCATGGCCTGGGCGTAGACAGCGGCCCACCGCTCGGCATCCGGACGGTTCCACGAGCCTTGCAGCTCAGACAGCGTAGCCATAATGTCGATCGGTACCACCCCGGCCTGGGACAAACGGGCAACAGTCAGATCAGTGGCCAGTTTGGAGTGGTTGCCGGAGGCGTCGACCACCGCAAACACCTTGTAGCCTTCATGCACGGCAGCGATGGACGGGAACGCCAGGCACACGCTGGTCAAGGTGCCGGCGATCACCAGGGTTTTCTTGCCGGTGGCTTTGACCGCCGCGTGAAACTCCGGGTTGTCCCAGGCGTTGATTTCTCCTTTGCGCGCCACGTATTGCGCATGGGGCGCAGCTTCGTGAATCTCCGGAATCAGTGGTCCGTTCGGCCCCTGGGGAACGGAAGCGGTGGTGATCACCGGCATCTTCAGCAGGGTCGCGGCCTTGGCCAGGGCAATGGCGTTGGCGCGCAGTTGTGGCACGTCCATGTCCTTGACGATCTGGAACAGTCCACTCTGATGGTCGATCAACAACATGGCGGCATCGTTGGGGTCGATGGTCGGTTTCTGGCCGTTGAAATTGGCCGCGTTGACGGTACTCATGTGCGTTTCCTCTTTATTACAGGCAACAGCCATCCCTGGCCTCGGACCGGCCTACGCATCCTGGGTAGAACGGGTTGTTGAAACGGAACGGGTTAAGCGTGCATCCGGCCGAAGCGACCGGACTGGAAGTCGGCGAAGGCCTGGTGGATTTCTTGCTCGGTGTTCATCACGAACGGTCCATGGCCGACGATCGGCTCGTCGATCGGCTCGCCGCTGAGCAACAGCACCACCGCATCTTCGCTGGCTTCAAGGGTCAACTGATCGCCCTTGCGTTCGAACAGGGCCAACTGCCCTTGGCGCACCGATTCCAGGCCGTTGACCTGAACGGTGCCGCGCAGGACCACCAGTGCGGTGTTACGCCCTTCATGCAGATCAAGGGTGAGCAACTTGCCGGCATTCAAACGAATGTCCCACACGTCGACCGGGGTGAAAGTGCGCGCCGGGCCTTTGTGACCGTCGAACTCACCGGCGATCAGGCGCAGGCTGCCGGCGTTGTCCTTCAAGGCGATGCCCGGGATGTCGCGGTCGAGAATCGTCTGGTAGCCGGGGTCGGCCATTTTGTCCCTGGCCGGCAGGTTGACCCACAGTTGCACCATTTCCAGGGTGCCACCGCTCCTGGCGAAACCTTCGGAGTGAAACTCTTCATGCAGGATCCCCGAGGCAGCGGTCATCCATTGCACATCGCCGGGGCCGATTTTGCCGCCACTGCCGGTGGAGTCCTGATGCTCCAGTTCGCCCTTGTAAACGATAGTCACGGTTTCGAAGCCACGATGGGGATGCTGACCAACGCCACGTCGTTCAGTGGTCGGGGTGAATTCAGCGGGACCAGCGTGATCCAGCAACAGGAACGGGCTGATGTGTTTGCCCAGGTTGTCGTAGGAAAACAGCGTGCGAACCGGAAAACCGTCGCCAACCCAATGGGTCCGTGGACTGGTGTAGATACCGATGATGTTTTTCATGGTGTCTCCTGATGAATTGAGTGAAGCCATGGACAAAGCTTAAAAGCGTGACCTTTGCTGCGCTAGACTGCAAAAATCAGCTTTAGCGTTCTATTTGGAGAACGATGGTGGAAGACCTCAACACCCTCTACTACTTCACCCAAGTGGTGGAGCACCACGGTTTCGCGGCGGCCGGGCGCGCACTGGACATGCCCAAGTCCAAGCTCAGCCGCCGCATCGCCGAACTCGAAGAACGCCTTGGTGTGCGCCTGCTGCACCGCACCAGCCGGCATTGCTCATTGACGGAAATCGGCCAGGCCTATTACCAGCGCTGCCTGGCCATGCGCGTGGAAGCGGAAAGTGCCGCCGAACTGATCGAGCGCAACCGCTCCGAGCCCCAGGGCCTGGTGCGCGTCAGTTGCCCGACGGCGCTGCTCAACTCCTGGGTCGGGCCGATGCTGACCCGCTACATGCTCAAGTACCCGTTGGTGGAGTTGTTCATCGAGAGTACTAACCGTCGGGTCGACCTGATCCATGAGGGCTTCGACATTGCCCTGCGGGTGCGCTTCCCCCCGCTGGAAAATACCGACATGGTGATGAAGGTACTGGGCAACAGCACCCAGAGCGTGGTCGGCAGCCCGGCCTTTGTCTCGCGCCTGTCGACACCGGCCTCCCCGGCCGACCTCAGCGGCTTGCCGAGCCTGCACTGGGGCGCGGCGCAACGCGAATATCAGTGGGAACTGTTCGGTGCCGATGGCAGCACCGCGATGTTTCGTCACGCGCCGAGGATGGTCACCGATGACCTGTTGGCCTTGCGCCATGCGGCGGTTGCCGGAATCGGCATCGTGCACTTGCCCAGCGTAGTGGTGCGCGATGAAATGGCCACCGGACAATTGGTCGAGTTGGTGCCGGGATGGGCACCGAAAAGCGGTGTCATCCATGCGATCTTCCCCTCACGTCGCGGCTTGCTGCCGTCGGTGCGCACGTTGATCGATTTTCTCGGGGAGGAATTCAGCCGCAGTGATATTGCCTGATGGCAGCTACAAACTGATGGGGGGTAAGGCTTCGGACCGAGTCGCGGCCTTCGCTGGCAAGCCAGCTCCTACAGGGCCTGCGCAAACCTTGTAGGAGCTGGCTTGCCAGCGAAGGCGCCGGATCAGACACCATCACCAAACCAGACTGCCGATGATTCTTGACTTGCGGTAAACATTGCTTTGCCAATCCAGCGGTTTTTCTCACGGATGCAGGCGCGGATACTCGCGCCCATTCCCACTGCAACCTCTGGAGTCATTGATGTCTATTCCCGCATTCGGTCTCGGTACGTTTCGCTTGCAAGGCCAGGTGGTCATCGATTCGGTGAGCACCGGCCTGGAGCTCGGCTACCGGGCGATCGATACCGCGCAAATCTACGAAAACGAAGCCGAAGTCGGCGAGGCAATCGCCGCCAGCGGCATCGCCCGGGAAGAACTGTTCATCACCAGCAAGATCTGGGTCGCCAACTTTTCCGGGGATCGTCTGATCGACAGCCTTGAAGATAGCCTGCGCAAGCTGCGGACCGACTACCTGGACCTGACCCTGATTCACTGGCCGTCGCCGGACGATCAAGTACCTGTCGCAGAATTCATGGGCGCCCTGCTCGAAGCCAAACGTAGGGGCCTGACCCGGCAGATCGGCGTGTCCAACTTCACCGTAGACCTGATGAAACAGGCGATTGCGGCCATCGGTACCGAGCACATCGCAACCAACCAGATTGAACTGCATCCGTACCTGCAAAACCACAAGGTCGTCGCGTTCGCGCAGAGCCAGGGCATCGGCATCACGTCGTACATGACCCTGGCGTACGGTGAAGTCCTCAAGGACCCACTCATCCAGCAGATCGCCGAACGCCTGCAAGCGACGCCGGCTCAGATCACCCTGGCCTGGGCCATGCAATCGGGCTACGCAGTGATCCCGTCGTCCACTCGCCGGACCAACCTTGAAAGCAATTTGAAGGCTCGCGAGCTGACCTTGAGCGAGGCCGACATGGCCTTGATCGCAACGCTGGATCGCGGCCACCGGCTAACCAGCCCAAAAGGTATCGCGCCGAACTGGGATTGAGCCTCAATCCTGCTCGAGACTTTGGTCCAGACGGGCCATGGCTTGCTGCAACTGGTCGACGGCATCGTCGATCAGTGCCGCGCGGCCGTCATGGCACGCCCGCTCCAGTTGTTCGCAACATTCCACCAGGCCAAGCGCTCGTACCATCAACGCCCCGCCCTTGATCCGGTGGGCCAGTGTCTGCAAACCAGGGTGATTGCCGCTGGTGTGCAAGGCCAGCAAATGCACGCGATCCTCGCGGTTAGTCTGTGCCAGATCAAGCAGCAATTGATCGATCAGCTCACGGTCCGAATCCGCATAGCGCTCCAGCCCGCTCAAATCGAACTCGGCGAAGCCAGGGTTCTCGTTTGCCGCTGAGGGTGCGCTGGAAAACCGCTGGGCCAGCCACGCCTGCAAATCCACCAGGCGAATGGGTTTGAACAGGCAATCATCCATGCCCGCCGCCCGACACCGGTCTTTCTCCTCGACCTGCGCATTGGCGGTAAAGCCCAGAATCAGCGTCGGCGACAGACCTTGCACCCGTTCTTGCTCACGTATCGCGCCCGCCAACTGGTAACCGCTGAGCACCGGCATGTTGCAGTCGGTGATGACCAGATCGAACCCGTGCCCGCGCCATTGTTCAAGCCCCTGCGCCCCGTCCTCCGCCAGCACCACACGGTGGCCCAGATAGCTCAGTTGCCGCGAGAGCAACAAGCGATTGGCCGGATAATCGTCGACCACCAGAATCGTCAACGCCCGGGTCGCGAGTTGCTCCGGATCCCGGGACACCACTTCGGCCGGTAACGCTTGCAGGACGGGCAGCTCCAGGCTGATGTCCACCCGTGTGCCACGCCCAGGCTCACTGTCGAGTTGCAACCGACCGCCCATCATTTCGCACAGGGTGCGACTGATCACCAGGCCCAGGCCCGATCCCTGCCGGGCCGTCTGCTGGCTGTTGCCCGCCTGCACGAACGGACTGAACAGGCGTTGCTGGTCGAAAGCGCTGATACCGATGCCACTGTCCTCGATGTGTACGCTGACCGCGAGATGCGTCGGCGCTTGCGGCAGCACCCGCAGCGTCAGACTCACCTGGCCTTCACGGGTGAACTTGATCGCATTGCTCATCAGGTTGGACAGCACTTGTTTGAAGCGCGTGGGATCGAGCATCACGTCACAGTCACTGTCTGCGTCGAGCTCGACTCGCCAGCGCAGATTCTTCTGCACCGCCAGCCCTTCGAAAATCCGGCAGACCGACGTCACCAGCGCGTGCAGATTGACCCGCTCCGGCGCCAACGACAAATGCCCGGATTCGATCCGGGCGACGTCCAGAATGTCGCCGATCAAATCCAGCAACTGCTGCCCGGCGTTGGACGCCACCTCGATGGCGGCACGGTCGGTCACCCCTTCATCGGCCCGTTTCAGCGCCAGTTCGAGCATGCCGATCAATGCGTTCATCGGCGTGCGGATTTCATGGCTCATGGTGGCCAGGAACGTGGTCTTCGCCCGGTTGGCGTCGTCGGCCGCGTCCTTGGCTTCCTGCAATTGCCCGAGCAATTGCTGACGCTGGCGAATCTGGCGTCGCTGCCAGACGATCCCGGCCAACGCCAGCGACAACAAGACACCCGCCACCGCAAACGCCTGCACGATCGCCTGCCGGTGTCGCAGCCAGTAACTCTGCTCGACCATCGAGTCATAGCGCCAGGGTTGAGTCAGCTCGTCAATTTCTTCGGGTGGGATACTCAGTAGCGCTTTGTCCAGAATCGAATGCAGCTCGGTGGCCTCGCGACTGGTTGCCAGGGTGCTTCGGGCGGGGTCGGTGCCCACGGTGCTGGTCACTTGCAGGCGATCGCGATACTGCCGGGAAATCAGGTAACGGGCGCTGATCAAGGAGTTGATGCCACCCTGGGCCTTGCCCTGGGCGACCATTTCCATGGCGTCCGTCGACAGCGGTGCATCCACCAGCTGGATCAGCGGGTAATGCTGGCGAATGTACTCGCCGGCAATGTTGCCCTGGGTCAGCGCCAGGGTTTTCCCCGCCATGTCATCCAGCGTCCTGGGGCTGTCCACGGCCATGCGGGTCACCAGCACCGACGGGCTGCTCAGAAACGAACGGGTGAACCGCAATTCATCTTCACGCTGGGAACTGAGGCCGATACCGGCCAGCACATCGATCTGGCCGCTCGCGATGCCGGTCATCATCTCAGCCACCGACTTCATGCCCTGGATGTCAAATTGCAACCCGGTGCGCAAAGTGATTTTCGCCAGCACATCGACACCGATACCGCGAAACTTGCCTTCACTGTCAACAAATGTAATCGGCGGGATATTTTCATTGATCGCGACCCGCACGCGCGGGTGCCGCTGGAGCCAGTGCTGTTCGGCCACGCTCAATTGCAATGACTGGGTGCCCGGGATTGACACCTCGTTGGCCCCCCAACGGCGCAGGATGTTCATTTGTTCATTAGTGGTGATGGCCGCCAGCGCCTTGTTGACGATGCGTAACAGTGGCACGTTGCCACGAGCCATCGCAAAGGCAAAACGCCCGGACTCCATGGGCGAGAAGTCGGTCAATTGCACGTTGTTCAGGTAATTCTTGCTGATCAGATAATGGGCGTTGATCGCATCGCCGAGGTAAACATCGGCCTGACCGAAAGCCACGGCCCCCATCGCCGCCAGTGTCGAGGGAAACAACTGGACCTGCGCCTTGGAATAGAACTGTTGCACGCTGTATTCGGGCAAGTAGTGATACAGCATCACCAGCCGCTTGCTAGCCAGTGTCGGGTCGAGTACCGGAGGGAAATCGGTGCGCGTGACCAGCACCGGTTGATCGACCGCATAGGCGCTGGACATCCGTAACTGCGGATCCTCGGCTTCAAATCGATTGGCCGTTCCCAGCAGGTCTGCCTGCCCCTCCTTGATGGCCTGCACCGCGTCGGCCCGCGACGGATAACGTCGAACCTCTATCACCACATTCAACAATTGTTCGAGCAACCCGGCGTAATCGGCTGTGACGCCCTCGAACACCTTGCCCGCTGTGTTGAACTCGAAGGGGGGATAATCCGGAGCCGAGACGGCCAGCACCAATCGGCCCTTTTGCCGCAGCCAGCGCAACTCGGACTCCGACAACCTGACGCTCAGGCCTTCGACACTCGAGCGTCCCAACAGGGTCAACGACTGTTGTGCACAGACAGTCGATGCCCATAGAAGAAGGCCAGTCAGCACCCAACCTGCCAACCGTCGGAAAGCGTTCATTCAGATCAAATGATTGCGCAGGGCGAAATCCCTCAAATGCACCGACGAGCTCATGTTGAGCTTGAGGGTGAGTCGGGTCTTGTAGGTACTGACGGTCTTGTAGCTCAGGTGCATGATCTCGGCGATTTCCAGATTTTTCGAGCCCCGGGCCAGGTACTGCAAAATGGTCAACTCACGATTGGATAGCTTGTCGATCAACTGCTTTTCACTGCGTTGCAACTCCCCCATCGACACGGAACTCGAGGAGATCTGGGCGAAATAGGTGTAGCCGGCCATCACGGAATTCACCGCCGCCTTCAAGTCATCCAGGTCCTTGCTCTTGGAAACATAAGCAACAGCCCCGGCACGCATGCACCTGTCCTGATAAAACTGGGCCTCCAGCGAGGTGAACACCACCACGCGGCATCGCGTGTCTTCGGCCTTGATGCGATCCATCACCTCAAGCCCCGCCACACCGGGAAGGCCCAGATCGAGCAGCACGACATCGGGTTGATGCTTGCGGATCAACGACAAGACCTCATCACCACGAGAAGCCTCGTAAATCCGCTTGAACCCTTCGCCCTTGAGTACGAGTTTGATCATGGAGCGAACCACCGGATGATCTTCCACAATCAGTGCTGACTTCATGACAACTCCCGTGCAAAACAACACGATCGGGCAAAAATGCCCTCCAGGCACTGCAGCGGTTGGGCACAACGCTGCGCATAGACTCTTGCATGGAAGGCGGGAAAGAACTACCTGACAGAAATGACAGTTCCGACGAACGGCAACCGAGGATCGACGGCGCTCATCAACCGTGTGATTGACGCCAGGTCGGGCAGAACGGCCTGGCTGACCTGGACTTTGCCCGCGCCTGGCGGTAACGGCGCCCGCTGTTCATTGAAAATAAACCCGTGATGAACCTGTGGGTTGTCGACAAAAAAGCTGAACAGACCCAGCGCTGCGCTGCCCATCGCTCCATTGACGAGCACCAGATCCAGCGGCTCGCCACCGTACTCCACCAGTGACAGAAGCTCGTCGAGGTTCTGCACCGGTGCCACCCGGTAGTAGCCGAGCTGGTTGAACAGACGCTCGATCCGCAAGCGGTTGAAGTGCTGCGCATCGGCGATCAGGATGCGTAAGGATTTGTTCGGCAAGGTGACCTCCAGAAGGATGTCGGTTTCAAGAGGTCGCAAAGCCTACGGAAGACCTCCCGCGCTTTCTGTAGGACTATTCCGAAATAAAGGCCGGTTGGTCTGACTCTTGAGAGGAAACGTAAACACGCCTCAAGGCTTCGCCAACGACTCTTTGCCCCTGAAGCCGTTGCCATTACTCCGTGGTACTCGGACTCCAGAACGCCTGCACCACCAGGGTCGACGTCGAAATCCGCGCCACCAGCGCATCCAGTTCATCACCATCGACCGAAGTGGTCGCCAGGGTGGCTTCGATTTCAATTTCATCCGTGCCGAAGGCATGCACATCGACATCGCTGGCCGGATAATTGCTGCGCTCCAGCTCGGCTTCGAGCAAGGCCAGCACGGTTTTTTGCTGCGTACGCCGGGCAATGACATAGACGATGTTGGTGACTTCTGCCGAAATCACATCCAGCGGCTGACGGTTGATGTTGTTGACGATCGGCCGCAGCAAAGTGTTGGCCGCGAGCACGAACAGCGTGCCGAGCAACGCTTCGGCCAGCAGGTCGGCACCGGCGCAGGCGCCCACGGCCGCCGAGGTCCAGAGGGTCGCGGCGGTATTGAGGCCGCGCACGTTGCCCTCTTCTCGCATGATCACCCCGGCACCGAGGAAACCGATGCCGGAGACCACGTACGCCACGACCCGCACCGCGCCTTCGGCCCCGGCCAGCCGGTTGGCCATGTCAACGAAAATCGCCGCGCCCACCGCCACCAGCACGTTGGTACGCAGGCCGGCGGTGCGTTGCCGGTACTGACGCTCGAAACCGATCAGGCCGCCGAGAATAAAGGCCGCGCTGAGGCTGACCAGGGTGTCGAGCAACGAGGTCAGGTTGAGGTTGTTGATGGCTTGCATATGAAACTCCTTGAAAACTCACACGATCCCTTGTGGGAGCGGGCTTGCTCGCGAAAGCGGTGGGTCAGTCGATGATGACGGTGACTGATACATCACATTCGCGAGCAAGCCCGCTCCCACAGGTTTTGCGGCTTTATTGCCAGCCAAACCGGCGGATGTAGAACCCTTTCACCGCCTGGGTCAGCGCCATGTACGCCAGCAGGATCACCGGCAGGAACACGAAGTACAGCGACGGCAATGCCTGCAGCTTGAAGTAATGCGCCAGCGGCCCCATCGGCAGGAAAATACCCACGGCCATGATCAGCCCGGTCATCACCAGTAACGGCATGGCCGCACGGCTTTGCAGGAACGGGATTTTCGGCGTGCGGATCATGTGCACAATCAGCGTCTGGGTCAGCAGCCCGACCACGAACCAGCCGGACTGGAACAGGGTCTGGTGATCCGGGGTATTGGCATCGAACACGTACCACATCAAGGCAAACGTGGTGATGTCGAAGATCGAACTGATCGGCCCGAAAAACAGCATGAACCGCCCGACATCCGCCGGCTGCCAGCGTTGCGGTTGCTTGAGCATTTCGTCATCGACGTTATCGAACGGGATGGCGATCTGCGAAATGTCGTAGAGCAGGTTCTGCACCAGCAGGTGCATCGGCAGCATCGGCAGGAACGGGATGAACGCACTGGCCACCAGCACCGAGAACACGTTGCCGAAGTTCGAACTGGCGGTCATCTTGATGTACTTGAGCATGTTGGCGAAGGTCCGGCGCCCTTCCAGCACGCCCTCCTCCAGCACCATCAGGCTCTTTTCCAGGAGGATGATGTCGGCCGCTTCCTTGGCGATGTCCACGGCGCTGTCCACCGAAATACCAATGTCCGCCGTGCGCAGCGCCGGGGCGTCGTTGATGCCGTCGCCCATGAAGCCGACCACATGGCCGTTGCCCTTGAGCAGACGGACGATGCGTTCCTTGTGCGACGGCGTCAGTCTGGCGAAGACGTTGGTGGTCTCCACGGCTTTCGCCAGCTCGGCATCCGTCATGCGCTCGATGTCGTTGCCCATCAGCAGACCCTGCTGCTCCAGGCCGACTTCGCGGCAGATTTTCGCCGTCACCAGCTCGTTGTCGCCGGTCAGCACTTTCACCGCCACACCATGCGCCGCCAAGGCCTTGATGGCCGGTGCGGTGCTTTCTTTCGGCGGATCGAGAAACGCTACGTAACCGATCAGTGTCAGTTCCTGTTCATCGGCCAGGCTGTAGGTGTCGCGTCCTTCGATCATCGGCCGTGCCGCTACGGCAACCACCCGCAAGCCTTCGGCGTTGAACGTGGCCGTGACCTGACGGATTCGCGCCAGCAGCTCTTCGGTCAACGCTTCATCGACTTCGCCGTGACGTACCCGCGAGCAGACCGCCAGCACTTCTTCCACCGCGCCCTTGCAGATCAGCAGGTGCGGTTGCTCGCGCTCGGCGACCACCACCGACATGCGCCGGCGAGTGAAGTCGAACGGAATCTCGTCGACCTTGCGAAACGCCGTGCCGACTTTCAATTCGCGATGGACCTCGACGTGTTCGAGCACCGCCACATCCAGCAGGTTCTTCAGGCCGGTCTGGTAGTAGCTGTTGAGGTAGGCCATTTCCAGCACATCATCGGAGTCGTTGCCCCAGACATCGACGTTGCGCGCCAGGAAAATCTTGTCCTGGGTCAGGGTGCCGGTCTTGTCGGTGCACAACACGTCCATGGCGCCGAAGTTCTGAATGGCGTCGAGGCGTTTGACGATGACTTTTTTGCGCGACAGGAACACCGCGCCCTTGGCCAGGGTCGAGGTGACGATCATCGGCAGCATTTCCGGGGTCAGGCCCACGGCAATCGACAGTGCGAACAGCAGCGCTTCGGTCCAGTCGCCCTTGGTGAAACCGTTGATGAACAACACCAGTGGCGCCATGACGAACATGAAGCGGATCAGCAGCCAGCTGACTTTGTTGACCCCGGTCTGGAACGAAGTCGGCGCGCGATCCGTCGCACCGACCCGCTGGGCCAGGGCGCCGAAATAGGTGCTGTTGCCGGTGGTGAGGATCACCGCCATCGCCGTGCCGGACACCACGTTGGTGCCCATGAACAGGATGTTGTCCAGGTCCAGCGGGTTGCGCGTGTCGCGGTCCTGCTGGCGAGGAAATTTTTCCACCGGCATCGATTCACCGGTCATCGCCGCCTGGCTGACGAACAGGTCCTTGGCACTGAGCACCCGGCAATCGGCGGGAATCATGTCACCGGCGGACAGCACGATCAGGTCGCCCGGAACCAGTTGTTTGATCGGCAATTCGATGCGTTGCGCGCTGTGGTCCTCAAGGTCGCGGCGCATCACCGTGGCCGTGTTGCTGACCATGGCCTTGAGGGCATCGGCGGCCTGGTTGGATTTGGTTTCCTGCCAGAAACGCAGCAAGGTCGAGAGCACCACCATGGAAAAAATCACGATGGCGGCTTTCATGTCTTCGGTCAGCCACGAAATGACCGCCAGCAACGTCAGCAGCAGGTTGAACGGATTTTTGTAGCAGTGCCACAGGTGCGTCCACCACGGTAGCGGCTGCTCGTGCTCGACTTCGTTGAGGCCATATTGCTCACGCAGGGCATCGGCTTCGAGTTCGCTCAAGCCGTCGGTGTGGGTGCCGAGTGAGTTGAGCAACTGGCCCGTTTCACTGCCGGCAGCGGCCACCAGGGTTTGCGCCAGGGTCGGCGGGACTTCACGGCTGACCGTGGTGTCGGTGAAGGTTTCCAGCAACGCCAGGCGACGGAAGTGTCGGGCGATGTGGCGGTTGCGCAGGAAGCCTGCGAAGAATTCCTTGAGGGTAAGTTTCATGGCTGGTGCCCCTTTGGTCAGCCGGGAAACCGTCAAGCAGGCAGGTCCACGCCGCTGCCGCCGGAACAACCGGCATGGCAAGGCCTGGCGCGCCGGTCACGAATGACAGGCGTGTCGATAGAGCGGCGGCCACGACAAAAAGTCGAAACCACGCACTGTTCAGCGTCGATGAGAGGGGCGTCGGGACTCGGCCGGAATTGGCCATGACCGGGATGCCGCTGCTCGCTTTTCGGCGAGACAACGGCACAGGAGACTGCGCGTTATCTTGCCGAGAAAATGCCGGTTACCGAGACCGGCCGACAACTGTCACTCGAACAAGTACCCACTGTGGGTCTCCGTAATGGATGAAAACGCGCGAAGCTTACGCCCCGGTTTTTGCAGAGTAAACCAGGCATTGCCGAGCTGAAGTGGAATCGCGGGGTTCTTCAGGAAGGGTTCAGGATTCAACATTTGTGGTGTTTTCCATGGCCCCTTCGCGAGCAAGCCCGCTCCCACAATGGACCTGTGTTCAATGTGGGAGCGGGCTTGCTCGCGAAGAGGGCCTTGTAGTCGCCGCAAATCTCAGCTGGCAGTCGCCAACAACAAATCCACCACCGACCGACTGTGCCCGCGATGCTTGCCATGTTCATACAGCGAGCCGGCAATTTCATCGGCACGAATCGGCAGGATCGACAACAAGGTGTCGCTCAGCCCATGGCTGGCCTGGCAGAAGCCCTGCATGTAGAGACCGGCCTTGCAGCGCTCATCGGTGATCAGTTTGTAGTGGCGATCGACCTCGAAGTCACCCAGGTACTCCTCCAGCGGCGCCAGCAACTTGCGGTGCATCTGCCGCTCGTAACCGGTAGCCAGGACCACGGCGTCGTAGTGACGAACCGAGACTTCACCGCTGGCGTTATTGCGCAACACCAGTTCGATACCACGTTCGTTGGCTGTGGCTTTTGAGAGGGTGGTCAGGGTGTGGAACGCATGGCGGGCGATGCCCGAGACTTTCTGCCGGTAGAAGATGCCGTAGATGCGCTCGATCAGATCGATGTCCACCACCGAGTAATTGGTGTTGTGGTACTCGTTCACCAGTCGCTCGCGCTCGCTGTCGGGCTGCTGGAACACCAGGTCGGTGAACTCCGGCGAGAACACTTCATTGACGAAGGGGCTGTCATCGGCCGGCTTGAGTGCCGAGCCACGCAGGATCATGTCCACCTGCACCGACGGGAAGCTGTCGTTCAAATCGATGAAGGCTTCCGCCGCGCTCTGCCCGCCACCGATGATCGCAATGCGCATCGGCCGGTTGTCCACGCACGGCTGTTTGGCCATCTGCGCCAGGTACTGGGAATGGTGGAACACCCGGCCGTCATCCTTGAGTGCCTTGAACACTTCGGGAATGCGCGGCGTGCCACCGGCGCTGACCACCACCGAACGGGTAGTGCGCACCTGTTGATGCCCGGTCGCATCGCGGGAAATCACCCGCAACGCCTCGACCTGATGGTTGTGCAGCACCGGCTCGATGGTCAGCACTTCTTCGCCGTAACGGCTTTGCGCGGTGAACTGCCCGGCGACCCAGCGCAGGTAGTCGTTGTACTCCATGCGACACGGATAGAAGGTGCCCAGGTTGATGAAGTCCACCAGGCGCCCGTGGGCCTTGAGGTAATTGACGAACGAGTAAGGGCTGGTCGGATTGCGCAGGGTCACCAGGTCCTTGAGGAAGGAAATCTGCAACTCGCTCTGGGTCACCAGGGTATTGCCGTGCCAGCGGTAGTCGGCCTGCTTGTCGAGAAACAGCACATCCAGTTCGCCCTGGCTCGCGCTGCGCTCTTGCAACGCGATGGCCAGTGCCAGGTTCGACGGGCCGAAACCGACGCCGATCAGGTCGTGAACGAGGGGCGATGCAATTGCCTGAGTCATTTCCAGTGTCCTCTGGATGTTCCCCTCAAAAACGGGGCATTGAACCTAAGTGACCTGACCCACCAAGGGCCGCACAACAGGTCGTCTGTTGAGTAGGAACGAGGACAATGAAACAAAATTTAACGGGGCTTGATGGAGCCGGGGGATCAGTGGCCTTCCCACCGACGCATCCGCACACGGCAATGCTTCATGGCATTGACGATGTGCTTTTCGACCAGTGCACGGGAAATGCCCAATTGCTCGGCGATTTGCGGATGGGACAAGCCCTCGATCTTGCGCAACAGAAAGCTCTCGCGGCACAGCCGTGGCAGCTCCGACAAAGCACGCTGGAGCATGTCCAGGCGCTGGCCGTGATCGAGGTCCTTGTGCGGCGAAGGCGTGAAGTAGCGTTCTTCGCTGTCGAGCACGTCCAGCGGTTCGGCGCGACGCAAGGCGTTGCGCCGGTGGTCATCGATGACCAGATTCAATGCGGTGCGATACAGGAATGCGCGGGGCTGCTCGATCGGCGCTTCGCTGGTCCGTTCCAGCACGCGCAGATAAGCGTCATGAACCACATCTTCGGCCACCTGGCGGTTGCCCAGCCTGGCGTTGAGGAAACACACCAGTTCGCGATAGTAGTTTTCCAACATGACTCCCGTCCGCACAGGGGCGCGGTTTCTATCCTTGAGCCGTTTCGGCGACCGCTGAATCACGCAGTGGCACGATAGTGGCAGTTCGAGCCGCGTAATTTATAGTAATTCTCATATAGATTTAAAGTACTGCGTCGCCTTGACCGATAAATAGCTCTGATCCATGTGGGAGCGGGCTTGCTCGCGAAGGCGATGTATCAGTCACCGACATCATCGACTGACCCACCGCTTTCGCGAGCAAGCCCGCTCCCACATTAGATTGTGTCGTCGCCTAAATTCCACGCCCGGTTCAACGTTTACAGGACAGCTCCCCGTCCCTGCCCGGCCCTGCCGACAGTGTTCAGCCATCGACTCGCCGCTGAACGACGGGCCGATTTCCCAAGGCCGGAACCCTGCATGAAACGTCCCCGACAGACCCGACGCGCCCTGCTTGCAGCACTTTGCCTGATCCCCGTGGTTGCCGTCGCCGCCTGGCAGTTCATCCCGCCCGGCCGCGACCAGTTCGCCACCGTCCAGGTCAGCCGCGCCGACATTGAAAGCAGTGTCACGGCATTGGGCACCCTGCAACCGCGGCGTTATGTCGACGTCGGCGCCCAGGCCTCCGGGCAGATCCACAAGATCCACGTGGAAGTCGGGGATGTGGTCAAGGAAGGCCAGTTGCTGGTGGAAATCGACCCGTCCACGCAACAGGCTAAACTCGATGCCGGACGCTTCTCCATCGAAAACCTCAAGGCGCAGTTGCAGGAGCAACGGGCGCAACACCAACTGGCCCGGCAGAAATACCAGCGTCAACAGAACCTCGCCGCTGGCGGCGCCACCCGTGAAGAAGACGTGCAGACCGCCCAGGCGGAACTGCGTGCCACCCAGGCCCGTGTCGACATGTTCCAGGCGCAGATCCGCCAGGCCGAAGCCAGCCTGCGCAGCGATCAGGCCGAGTTGGGCTACACACGGATTTATGCACCGATGGCCGGCACAGTGGTGGCGCTGGATGCCCGGGTCGGCCAGACCCTCAACGCCCAGCAGCAGACGCCGCTGATCCTGCGCATCGCCAAACTCTCGCCAATGACCGTGTGGGCCGAGGTCTCGGAGGCCGACATCGGCCACGTCAAACCCGGCATGCACGCCTGGTTCACCACCTTGAGCGGCGGCACCCGGCGCTGGACCAGCACCGTGCGGCAAATCCTCCCCGTCCCGCCCAAGCCGCTGGACCAGACCAGCCAGGGCGGCGGCAGCCCCGCCAGCAGCAGCAAAAGCGGCAGTGCTCGCGTGGTGCTGTACACGGTATTACTGGACGTCGACAACGCCGATAACGCGCTGATGGCAGAAATGACCACCCAAGTGTTTTTCGTCGCCGATCAAGCGAAGAACGTCCTGACCGCGCCCATCGCAGCCCTGCAAAGCGGCACCCAGGCTGATGGCCAAACTGCCCAAGTCGTCGCCAAAAACGGTGACATCCAGCAACGCAATGTCCGTACCGGCATCAGTGATCGCCTGCGCGTACAGATCCTCGACGGCCTGCAAGAGGGCGATCACCTGTTGATCGGCCCGGCCGACGGGAGTGGCGGCTGAATGCAGACGCCCCTGATCGAACTCCAGGACATCCGCAAAGCCTACGGCGGTGGCGACGCGCCTGAAGTTCACGTGTTGCGCGGCATCGACCTGTCGATCCATGCCGGGGAGTTCGTGGCGATTGTCGGCGCCTCCGGCTCCGGCAAGTCGACGCTGATGAACATCCTCGGCTGCCTCGACCGCCCGACCTCGGGTGAATACCGCTTCGCCGGGGAAAACGTCGCCGCCCTCGACAGTGACGAGCTGGCCTGGCTGCGTCGCGAAGCCTTTGGTTTTGTGTTCCAGGGTTATCACCTGATTCCGTCCGGTTCGGCCCAGGAAAACGTCGAGATGCCGGCGATCTACGCAGGTACCCCAGCCGCCGAACGCCACGCCCGCGCCGCCGCCCTGCTCGACCGCCTCGGCCTGGCTTCGCGCACCGGCAACCGTCCGCATCAACTCTCGGGCGGACAACAGCAACGGGTGTCGATTGCCCGCGCCTTGATGAACGGCGGCCACATCATCCTCGCCGACGAACCCACCGGCGCCCTCGACAGCCACAGCGGCGCCGAGGTCATGGCCCTGCTCGACGAACTGGCGAGCCAGGGCCACGTGGTGATCCTCATCACCCACGACCGCGAAGTGGCGGCCCGGGCCAAACGCATCATCGAGATCCGCGACGGTTTGATCATCAGCGACAGCGTCAGGGACAACCCTGCCGCGCAACACTCGGCCAACCCCGGCGCCCTGCAAGCGGTAGACCTGCGCAAGCGCCTGAGCGAAGGCGCAGAAGCCACTGGCGCCTGGAAGGGTGAATTGGTGGATGCCGTGAATGCGGCGTGGCGGGTGATGTGGATCAACAAGTTCCGCACCGCGCTGACCTTGCTCGGGATCATCATCGGCGTGGCCTCGGTGGTGGTGATGCTGGCCGTGGGCGAAGGCAGCAAACGCCAGGTGATGGCGCAGATGGGCGCGTTCGGGTCCAACATCATTTACCTCAGCGGCTCGGCGCCCAACCCGCGCACGCCAATGGGCATCGTCACCCTCGATGAGGTCGCGGCGATTGCAAGTTTGCCTCAGGTAATGCGGATCATGCCGGTCAACGGCCAGGAGGCCGGGGTGCGTTTCGGCAACCTTGATCACTTGAGCTACGTCGGTGGTAACGACACCAACTTCCCGGCCATTTTCAACTGGCCGGTGGTCGAAGGCAGCTACTTCACCCACGCTGATGAACAGAACGCCGCCGCAGTCGCCGTGATCGGGCACAAGGTGCGGAGCAAATTGCTCAAGGACGTGGCCAACCCGATCGGCCAGTACATCCTGATCGAAAACGTACCCTTCCAGGTGGTCGGGGTGCTCGCGGAAAAAGGCGCCAGCTCCGGCGACTCCGACAGCGACGACCGCATCGCCATCCCCTACTCCGCCGCCAGTGTGCGCCTGTTCGGCACCCACAATCCCGAGTACATCGCCATCGCCGCCGCCGACGCGCGCAAGGTCAAGGAGACCGAAAAAGCCATCGAGCAATTGATGCTGCGCCTGCACGACGGCAAGCGCGATTTCGAACTGACCAACAACGCGGCGATGATCCAGGCCGAGGCACGCACGCAAAACACCCTGTCGCTGATGCTCGGCTCGATTGCCGCGATTTCGCTGCTGGTGGGCGGGATCGGCGTGATGAACATCATGCTCATGACCGTGCGCGAACGTACCCGCGAGATCGGTATCCGCATGGCCACCGGCGCCCGCCAGCGCGACATCCTGCGCCAGTTCCTCACCGAAGCGGTGATGCTTTCGGTGGTGGGCGGCCTCACCGGGATTGCCCTGGCGCTGATCGTCGGTGGCGTGCTGATTTTCAGCGAAGTCGCTGTCGCATTCTCCCTGATAGCGGTGCTGGGCGCCTTCGGCTGTGCCCTCGT
The DNA here is from genome assembly GCF_059422645.1 of Pseudomonas sp. GW821-FHT01C01. Taxonomy (NCBI): domain Bacteria; kingdom Pseudomonadati; phylum Pseudomonadota; class Gammaproteobacteria; order Pseudomonadales; family Pseudomonadaceae; genus Pseudomonas; species Pseudomonas sp. GW821-FHT01C01. The sequence continues at coordinate 45,813 of NZ_JBWKXF010000019.1, forward strand.
CACCGGTGTTGTTTTCGGCTACATGCCGGCCCGCAAAGCTGCCCGACTCGACCCGGTCACGGCCCTTACCAGTGAATGATCGATTGATGAAGCCGCCACTCAGTGTGTTAACCCTGTGCCTGTTGCTCAGCGCCTGCGGCAGTCCGGCCCAGCGTCCCGACAGCGGCATTCAGCCTGCGGCCACCTGGCAATCGCCGCACACCGTCGGTGCAGCCCACGACAACCAGCAATGGTGGAACCGTTTTGGCAGCCCGCAACTGGGTCGCCTGATCGAACAGGCGCGGCTCGGCAGTTACGATTTGGCCGCAGCCATCGCCCGGGTGCGCCAGGCCCAGGCCGACACGGTGATTGCCGGCGGCTCGCAACTGCCCGAGGTCAAGGCCGGGGTCAACGCCAATCGCCAGAAGCTGCTGCGTGGCAGCGGCTACAGTCAGCTCGACGCCGACAGCGATAACGACGCCGTCGACTACTTCACTGCGAACCTGACTGCCAGCTACGAAATCGATTTCTGGGGTGGCCAACAGGCCAGCCGCGACAGTGCGCAATTCAGTCTGAAAGCCAGCGAGTTCGATCAGGCCACCGTGGAGCTGACGTTGCTCAGCAGCGTCGCCAACGGCTATGCGCAAGCCTTGTCGTTGCAGGAGCAGAGCCGCATCGCCGGGTTGAACCTGGCCAATGCCCAAAGCGTGTTGAATCTGGTGCAGACCCGCTTCGATTCGGGTTCGGCCACGGCCCTGGAACTGGCGCAGCAAAAAAGTCTGGTGGCGGCGCAGCAACGCCAGTTGCCGCTGGTGCAGCAACAGGCCGAGGAGGCGCGGATCAGTCTCGCCGCCCTGCTCGGCCGCCCGGTTCAGGCGCTGGCGCTGGGCCAGGAACGCTTCGATCAACTGACCTGGCCTACAATTGACGCCGGAGTGCCCAGCCTGTTGCTCAGACGCCGCCCGGACATTGCCCGGGCCGAGGCGCAACTGGCCGCCGCTCAGGCCGACGTCAGCGTCGCCCGGGCGGCGATGCTGCCGACCGTGACCCTCACCGCCGAACTCGGCTCCGGCGCCAACCGGGCCGACGACATTCTGCGCAGCCCCTTCTACAACCTCACCGCCGGACTGCTCGCGCCGGTGTTCAACAACGGCCGCCTCGGCGCCCAGCGCGACAAGGCCACGGCGCGCCAAGAGGAACTGCTGGAGACCTATCGCGGCGCGATCATCAATGGCTTCGCCGACGTCGAAAAAGCCCTCAACAGCATTCGCGGACTGGATGAACAGCGCCAATGGCAGAGTGAAGAATTGAGCCAGGCGCAAACCGCGTTCGACATCGCGCAAAGCCGTTATCAGGCCGGGGCCGAGGATTTGCTGACAGTGCTGGAAACGCAACGCACGCTGTATGCGGCGCAGGATTTGAACGTGCAACTGCGGTTGTCACGGATGCAGGCGAGCATTGCCCTGTACAAGGCGTTGGGTGGGGGGTGGCAGGTTCTTTAATCATGGTGTCTGTCGGGACGCCTTCGCGAGCAAGCCCGCTCCCACATTGGAATGCGGTTACCTGTGGGAGCGGGCTTGCTCGCGAAGGGGCTGGTACATCCAACATCAACATTGCCTGCTCGCGATAAACGATAACGCGCTATCAAGCCTGGTTCTGTCTAGCCTTCAGATTGCGCGCATACCACGGCCGCTGCGGCACTTTGCGGAACAAATCCTTCAGCTTCTTCTCGTCTTCGCCAAAGGTAATGCGCAACGCCAGCTTCATGGTTTCCGGGTCCATTTCCACTGACTTGCCAGCCTGCAACCCCGGCGTGGTGCTGCAGCCGTGGGTGATCGGGCCGAGCCACGGATCATCGATCTCGACCCAGCGCCCCGGCGCAAACCATTGCACGCCGTTGACCTGCAGCCGACTGACCTGCCCCGGATGGAAGCGCTCGTGGGCGCGAAACCAGTCCTCCAGGCGATCGTCGATCCAGCCGTGGAAATGCCAGAACACCGGGCTCACATGGGAAGAAAACGGGTCACCGAGGAAGTCGTTTTCCGCGGCGAACCAGCGTGCGGAAAAGTCCGCCGGATCCCGGGCGAACGGCACCGGCTGACCGTTGGACGGATCACGCGGCACCGAGGCCCAGCGCATGTGCAGCCAGTCGTGCAGGCCCAGTTCGACCTCGGAACCGAACTGCCCCAGGGTCAGCGTCGACAGGTAACGCGGATCACGGTAGCGGGATTCCCAGACCTGGAAATTGCTGTGATACGTCTCGCGGGTCTTGATGTCGCTGACCCATTGCGTGTACTCGTCATCGTCCTCGGCCAGCCAGGTCGGCGGCAGCGCAGTGCCGTCGTAATTGTCGAAGTAACGCGCAAAGCCGAGCCGGTCCCGCACCAGTTCCGGCTGCGGCAACGGGAAATGCGTCCAGGACGGCAAGTCCTGCATCGAACGTGCAGTACCGAGCATGTGCCGGTGCATGAAGAAAAAGTCCACGCCCGAACCATTGCGATCCTTGCGCGGACCACGGGCGTCGCGCTCCCTGTCCCGCGGGCCGGGCTGCCAGCCGATGCCACGCAAGGCGCCGCGCTGGTCTTCGGACAGCTTGTGCCATTTGTCCCGGGAGGCATGCCAGAGCTGGTGAAACAAACGGTGCTCCGCTGAGACCAGCCAGGCCAGCAGGGTCGGATTGAGGCCGCTGCGCTCGCGGGCTTCAGGGAATACCCGCTTGACCGCAATGAAGCGATTGTCCTGGGCCGTCAGCATCAGCGGGCGATTCAGGTCCAGCACGCGCCCACTGAGGCTACCGCTGCCAGCGTTACCGAAACCGGCCCAGACCTCGTCCAGGGTCATGTCGAACTCGTAATCGCAACAATCATTGGCACCAAGCAATCGCCAACTCAACTGTTTCGGGTTGGCTCCAGACAGATCGCCGAGCACCCGGTAGCGGGGCTCTTCGGTGGAGCGCAAACGCTCACCGGTGTCGAGAAACCCCACCACGCCGCGACCTTTGTGGCCGATATCGAGGAACACTTCCAGCCCCTCCAGCGGCAAGCCTTCGATACCGGCGTCACGGCCTTCGAAACGAATCTGCCAGACCCCGCGCAAGGTATCCGACAGGCGCTGGCCGGCAACATCCGCCACGTCGAACGAGGCTTCGCCGGGGGTAATCGTCGGGTCCGGTCTGGTCAGTTCGCGATGACCGAAATACACCGCCGGCACGGCGGCACCGGTCAGCGCCAGACCCGCGAGGAACCATCGTCGAGAAATCGTCATTGCCCTACCTGTGTCAGCCATGGAGCAGGCTTTATCCAAGCTAGAACGTTTGTTGTCCGCATAAATTTAAAAGCTTCGCTGGCAAGCCAGCTCCTACATTTGACCGCGTTCCCTTGTAGGAGCTGGCTTGCCAGCGAAGGGGTCGGCACAAACACTAAATTCCTTCCCCGGCCACTCGTTCCCCCCAGATAGCAAAGGCCCCCTGCGCCTGATCCCCGACGGCGAACCTGACTGAGACGGCAATGACAAAACCACGTTCGAAAAAGGCTCTTTTCATCGGCCTGCCGCTGGCCCTGGCAATCAGTGCCGGTGCCGGCTTTGCGGTCTGGGATTATGGATTCAGGGACAACCCCGGCTACCCGGTCAAGGTAATGAAACAGGCCGACCAACTGCAGGAACGCATCCTCTCGTTCGACAGCCACATCACCGTGCCCATGGATTTCGGCACCACCGGCAACGAAGTCGACAAGGATGGCGAAGGCCAGTTCGACCTGGTCAAAACCGGACGCGGGCGCCTGTCCGGGGCCGCGCTGACGATTTTCGGCTGGCCGGAAATCTGGAACGGCCCCAACGCGCCCCATCGCCCCACCGCCGGTTTCGTCGACGAGGCCCGACACGAGCAGGAAACCCGCTACAAGATCATCAGCGCGATGGTGCGTGACTTCCCCCATCAAGTCGCCATCGCCTACACCCCCGACGACTTCCGCCGCCTGCACGGCGAAGGCAAGTTCGCGGTGTTCATCAGCATGCTCAACGCCTACCCGCTGGGCAATGACCTCAACGCCCTGGACAAGTGGGCGGCGCGCGGCATGCGCATGTTCGGTTTCAGCTACGTGGGCAACAATGCCTGGGCCGACTCGTCGCGGCCACTGCCGTTTTTCAATGATTCGCGGGATGCCTTGGGCGGGCTGTCCGACATCGGCAAGCAAGCGGTGCATCGCCTCAACGACCTGGGCGTGATCATCGATGTCTCGCAGATGTCGACCAAGGCCCTGGAGCAAGTTGCGCAATTGAGCCGCACGCCGATGGTGGCGTCGCACTCGGCACCGCGAGCGCTGGTGGACATCCCGCGCAACCTCAGCGACCCGGAAATGCAGCTGATCAAAAACAGCGGCGGCGTGGTGCAGATTGTCGGTTTTCCGACTTACATCCGCCCCCTCAGCCAGGCCACCCAGGACAAGCTCAACGCCCTGCGCGCGCACTTCGACCTGCAACCATTGCAAGGCCTGGAGATGGCCCTGATGCCTGGCGACCCGGTGATCACTGTCTGGCCCGAGCAGCGTTTCGGCGAGTACGCCAGCCAGCTCTATTCGATCCTCGACGAAGAACCCAAGGCCAGTCTCAAGGACTACGGCGATGCGATCGATTACGCCGTGAAGAAAATCGGCATCGACCACGTCGGCATCAGTTCCGACTTCAACGACGGCGGCGGCCTCGACGGCTGGAAAGACGTCAGCGAAGCCCGCAACGTGACCGCCGAACTGATCAGCCGCGGCTACAGTGAAGCCGACATCGCCAAGCTCTGGGGCGGCAACTTCCTGCGGGTCTGGGACCAGGTACAGAAGTCTTCCCGGCCTGTGGTCCAGAACTGATATTTCCTTTTGCCAAAGCGAACCGAACCCATGACCAATCGTCGTTCATTCCTCAAGCAGGCCGGCATTCTGGCGGCCGGCATTCCCCTGGCCTCGGCCGTAAACATGCCGACACAGGCCGCAGCCCCGGCGCCCTTGCCCAAGGACAAATGGGAGCAGTTGCGCCAACTGTTCACCCAAGACCCGAACTACCTGCACTTCGCCAACTTCCTGGTGACCTCGCACCCGCGTCCGGTGCGTGAAGCCATCGAGATGCACCGCGCCAGCCTCGATCGCAACCCCGGCCTGGCCATGGACTGGCATCGCGGCGAAACCGAACGCCGCGAAGAAGAGGTGCGCGTGTGGGCCGGCCGTTACTTGAAGGCCAAGCCGTCACAAATCGCCCTGACCGGCAGCACCACCGAAGGCCTGGCGATGATTTACGCCGGCATCCACGTGCGCCCGGACCAGGAAATCCTCACCAGCGAACACGAACACTACGCCGCCAACAGCGTGTTCGAGTTCCGCACCCAGAAGGACGGCACCCAGGTTCGTAAAATCAGACTGTTCGAAGACCCATACAAAGTCTCGACTGCCGAAGTGCTGGCGGCGATTGAGAAAAACATTCGTCCCGAGACTCGCGTACTCGGCATGACCTGGGTGCACTCCGGCAGCGGCGTGAAGTTGCCGATTGGCGAGATCGGCAAACTGGTGGAAGAAAAAAACCGTGGCCGCGCCGACAAGGACCGCATCCTGTTCGTGGTGGACGGCGTCCACGGCTTCGGCGTGGAAAACCTCGACTTCCCGGACATGCACTGCGATTTCTTCATCGCTGGCACCCATAAATGGATGTTCGGCCCACGGGGTACCGGGATCATCTGTGCCCGTTCCGACGAACTCAAGGACGTGACCCCGACCATCCCGACCTTCTCCGAAGCGACTCAGTTTTCCACGGTGATGACCTACGGCGGCTATCACTCGTTCGAACACCGCTGGGCGCTGACCGAAGCCTTCAAATTGCACCTGGAACTGGGCAAGGCCGAGGTCGCGACGCGCATTCACGACATCAACAGCTACCTGAAAAAACGCTTGCAGGCGCACCCGTCGGTGGAGCTGGTCACGCCGTTGTCGCCGGAGTATTCCGCCGGTTTCACCTTCTTCCGCATCAAGAATCAGGACTGCGAGGAAGTCGCCAATTTCCTGATGGACCAGCGTGTGGTGTGTGACGCCGTCGACCGCGATGTCGGGCCGATCATTCGTGTGTCGCCGGGGCTGCTCAATACCGAAGCGCACATCGACAGGTTGATGGAGCTGATGGCCAGCAAACTCTGAACCGCCGATTCCCTTTAGCGAGAAGCCTTATGAAAAACATCCTGTACAGGTGGCGCGCCAAACGCCTGGGCACCCTGATGCTGCTGGCATTGCTCGGCAGTGCCGTGCCGAGTCTCGCCCAGGCGTACACGGCGCCGTTGCCGGGCAAGGTCTTTAAAGACTGCCGTAATTGCCCGGAAATGGTGGTGCTGCCCGCCGGCACCTTCACCATGGGCACCCCGGAAGACGAGGTTGGCCGCGAGCCAGATGAAGGCCCGATGCATGAAGTGACGTTCGCCCAACCGTTCGCCATGAGCCGTTACCAGATCACCGCCGCTGAATGGGACCAGTACCTCAAGGAAACCGGACTCACCCTGCCCGATGGCGACACCCGCCCCGGCCGCGAGTGCATCAACGGCAAGCCGCGCTATCCCCAGGGGCCGCGCCAGCCTGCGGTGTGCATGAACTTCGCCGAAGTCTCGGCGTATGTCGCCTGGCTGTCGCTGAAAACCGGCCAGCACTACCACATCGTCAGCGAGGCCCAACGCGAGTACGCGGCCCGTGCCGGTTCAACGGGACCGTTCCCCTTCCCGTTCGACCCCGGCACCGAGTACAGCATCGCCACCCACGCCAACACTTACGGCCCCACCGATGGCTACAGCTATAGTTCGCCGGTCGGCAGCTACCCACCGAATGCCTTTGGCCTGTACGACATGCACGGCAACGTCTACGAGTGGATCGCCGACTGCTACCACCCGGACTACGTCGGCGCGCCCACCGACGGCAGTGCCTGGACCGAACCCAACTGCGACACCCTGCGCATCCGCGGCAATGACTGGGGCGAAGCACCGGTATTTTCCCGCTCAGGCAACCGCAATGACATCGACCCGCAGACCCGTGGCGACTGGATCGGATTTCGTGTAGTACGCACTCTCTAATCACTCCCACAGGCGATAGGTGCTGTTGCGCTTTTATGCAGACGGTTCGATTTGATCCAGCACGCGGTTTGCGGTGATCTCCGCGAGCATCACGCTATTGGAAATGCCCAGCAGTGTATTGCGGTCACCGCCCTCCAGATGACGGTGATTAATTCGTAGTCGTGGTTGACCTTGTATTCTTCTTACAAACGGCTGGCGATCACATCGAACTACAACACACCGAGACTGCCGACGATGAATATATTGCTGCGTCCTAATGAGCTCAGGCAGTGCACGTAATGGAGGCATAGCACGCTGTAGACGTCAGCGCATTCGGAAGCTGTCATGCCTGCTTTTTAAGTAGGCATCGGCAAGCATGTCGATGGTCGCGAGCAGACTATCTATATCTACCAATGTAGTTCGTGGGTTCAACAACGTAATCTTCAATGCTATTAGACCATCGTGGCGGGTGACCCCAAGATTCGCGATGCTCCTATCGAGCAATATCGTCGCGAGATGCCTGTGCAATGCGTCCCGATCAGCATCAGCGAAGAAAGGCCGACGGACCCGGAACAGGACACTCGATAATTGCGAACGGCTAACCAGTTCGAACGACAATGATGTATCGATACAGCTAGCAACCTCGCTTGCTAGATCAATTGCTTGGTCAATCAGTTCCGCATACCGGATGGTTCCGAGACTGCGCAGACTCATCCATAATTTCAGGGCGTCAAATCGACGGGTCGTTTGCAGAGACTTTCCAACCAAATTTTGTATGCCATCCCGATCATCTTCGACCGGGTTCAAATAGTCCGCATGAGTACCCATCAGATCGAAATTTGCCGCATCGCGAACCAGGAATGCGCCGCAACTGATGGTCTGGAAAAATTGTTTGTGGAAGTCGAGTGTGATCGAGTCGGCACGCTCAAGACCTTGCAGGCGATCGCGATGTTTTTGCGATAGGAGTAACGCACCACCCCATGCAGCGTCTACGTGGAGCCAAAGCCCACGAGCCTGTGCAATGTCGGCAAGTGCATTGATAGGATCGATTGCGCCTGTATCCGTCGTACCGGCGGTTGCGACTATGGCAAAGGGTGTCAGCGATTCGCTTGTTAGTCTGTGCAGCGTGCGCTCGACGTCGCCTGCGACCAGTCGCCCTTCGGAGTCGCATGGAACGGATATCGCAGCGCTCCTACCCAGGCCGAGCAAGGACATCGATTGCTGAACTGAAAAGTGGGCCTGGCTCGAACAAATTACAACCATGCGTTTGGCGTCGGCCGAAAGCCCATCCTCCTTGACGTTGACCCCCAAATGAAGCAACGCATAATGATCCCGAGCAAGCAGCAGTCCCATTAAATTGCTTTGCGTACCGCCGCTTGTCAACACGCCAGCGTCGTTTACCGGGTAGCCAATACGCGCTCGGAGTGCGCCGACGAGATGCTGTTCAAGGATCGTGGCCGATGGGCTCTGGTCCCAGGAGTCCATCGACTGGTTAGCTACGTTGATCAACACCTCTGCAGCTTGAGAAGCAAGCGTTGTCGGGCAGTGCAAATGCGCGATGCAGAGCGGATGATGGACCTGTAGCGCGTGGTCAAGAAAACACGCCTTTGCGTCCGCTAAGGATTGCTCGTCGCCGACACCATGTTCGGGAAAGATGTCGTGATCTGACAGTTTCCTCCGCAGCGTATCGGGCTGCGCTCCGTCAAACAGCACACCTGCTTCGAGCCATTGGCTCGCAGTGTCCACCGCCTTTGTCATCAAGAAACGATAGGCTGTCGATCCCTGCTCATCGGCGGTCGTCATTCCTAGAGTCGGCAATTCAAGCATGGTCGATCGACTCCTGCTCGGCATGCATTACCGTTTCCAATGCCGCCTCCAGCCGTTCGATTACGATGACCCCTTCCTGATGTGTCAATGTCAACGGTGGTAGGAGACGCAGGACCGCGCCGTGCCGGCCACCGCGCTCTACAATCAGTTGATTGTCGAAGCAGGCTCGTTGTAGCGCTTGCGATAATCGTGGATGGGGGGGATGGCTGCCAAGTGAATCGACGGGGTGTTCGGTATCAACAATCTCAATACCGAGCATCAGACCACGTCCGCGAATGTCACCTATACATGGGAAGTTTCGCTGCAGGCACACAAGTCTGTGTTCCAGTGCAGTGCCGACCGAAACTACGTTGTCGAGAACGCGTTTCTTAACCATGATGTCAAGCGTTGCTTGTCCGGCGGCCATCGCGAGTTGATTACCTCGAAATGTACCGGCGTGTGCGCCCGGTGACCAAACGTCAAACCCGGCCTGATAGGCCACCAACGATAACGGAAGGCCACCACCTATTGCCTTCGACAGGACGATCATGTCGGGGACGATTTTCGCGTGGTCAAAAGCAAACCATTGCCCGGTACGCCCGACTCCCGCTTGCACCTCATCTAGTATCAGGATGATGCCGTGTCGTTGTGTAACCTCGCGTAGTTTTACCAACCATGGAACTGGCGCGGGAATGACGCCGCCTTCACCTTGGATCGCCTCGACGATAATCGCTGCCGGCTTGGTGACACCGCTCTCGACGTCATCGAGGAAACGCTCGATTAATACGCCCAAGGCAATGGCGGCCGTTTCGCCGCCAATACCGAGCGGGCAACGATAAGAATATGGATATGGCAGGAACTGTATACCCGGCATGAGACCACCAACGGAAGTCTTCGGTCCGAGGTTACCGGTCACGCTCAAGGCTCCATGCGTCATACCGTGGTATGCGCCGCTGAAACTTAGTATGCCGGAACGCCCTGTAGCAATTTTCGCTAGCTTAAGCGCAGCCTCTACGGCGTCGGCACCTGTCGGTCCGCAGAACTGCAGTCGCCAGTCGCCTGGTGAACCCGGAAGTAACTTAAGCACGGTTTCGCAGAATGCATCCTTGACAGGTGTCGTCAGGTCGAGCGTGTGTAGCGGTATCTGGTGATCGAGCACAGTTCGTATTGCACCGATGACTTCCGAATGGTTATGTCCGAGCGCCAAAGTTCCTGCACCCGATAGGCAATCGAGGTACTTTCGACCTTCGACATCAGTAATCCACGCGCCTTGCGCTGACTTAATCGCGATCGGAAATTTATGTGGATAGCTTCTCGCGTTCGACTCAAAGCGAGATTGTCGTTCAAGATAATATGCATTATTAGCTGGCTTGGTTAAACCTTCCATGTTCGTCCTTCCATCTAGTAGTCGAGAAAATCGCCAGCCAGAAGTACAACAGCTGACTAACGAGTGAGAAGAGCCTGACTAATTACATTGCTATGCTGTCTGGACAACCGCCTCCTGACGAGCATATCGATCATTGCAGACAACGGTTTGAACATTCTTAGGATTCACCGCCAAGCACACGACAATCGTGCTCTTTGAACATCCTCCCCAAGCGTTGAAGCAAAAACAACATCAAGACAAACGAGCAAAATACAAGAGCTATAAATATGGAGCGCACACTATACTCAAAAAACGAAAGCAAACTAATAGAAACAATCAAACCTAATATATTTAGTGACGCTATAGTGAAAAGTGCTGGCATCCAAAAATCCCCCATACTTCTTAATGTCATTCGAGTCACAATATAAGCATACTCAAAGACCAAAAATGGTATCGATACTAGAATATTACTCTCAATCAATCGCCTTACCACTTCATCAGACGTATAAAGAAGGGAAATATTTTCCTTTAAAAAAAAGCAAGCTAGCAAAAATGGGATCAACATAACAAACCCAAACACCATCCCTTGAAAGTATGTTTGTTTCAGTAAAGAATATTCTTTTAGCTGATAGTGGCGAGCCGTAATTATACCGGTAGCATTCCCCACTCCAATTGAAATCATGTATAAAATACTCAAAAAATGTAGAGATGCCTGATAGGCAGAAAGGCTTGCATCTCCCAGGTTTTTTGAAACAAATGAAAGAATAAAAAACAAAAGACTTTCACCACCAAAACAAAGTGCTAACGGAAGCCCTTTAAAAAAATAATTTGCATATGTTATTTTCTCGACACTTTGCAAGTACCGAAACCGAAAAACATAGAGATTGATTTTCCTACTAAAAAAAAAAATAACGCTGCTACAGCGAAAAACCATCTCAGGACAACATACGCGAACACGAAATAAATAACATTCGAATACACATCTAGCAGGACAAAAATAGAGCCCATTACAACTAGCGCCAGATTAAAAACCCAAGCATATAGAACCTCATACTTTGTTTTTTTAACAGCATTGAAAAAGTTAAAAACAACAATTTGAACATAAATAGCAGGAATTGAAAACGAGAACACCAGCAGCACTTCGAGCCCGAGATTGTTATCGTTCACAGATGGAAAGTCCGAGACACTAATAACGTAAAGGAGCACTCCAAAAACAATACCACACCCAAATAAAATCGCATATCTGAAGGAAACATTTAAATCAAGCGCAACAACGTTAGCATTTAGATCCGTCGAACCTGCCACATTCACCAGCAAAATTGAGAAAAATCCAATCCCGATAACCGTCAAAAAAGAAACCAATGCCCAAGCCAATGAGGCCTGACTCAGCGAATCAACTATAAAGTGCCCTATGAAAGAAAAATAAAAGAGAGATGCGACCATCTCGCCTAATCTGGAAACTATCAATGCAAAAGAAATTCTGGCAATTTCCATATATCCCCCCCTGCGCAAGCACTACCGGATCTCACCAAGAATGTCTGAATATACGTCGCCTTCCCAATCGGTGGACAACTCCAAACCCAATGAAATTAAAAAAGTAGAGAGAATTTTTCCAAAGATAAAATGCAGAGATAAATTTCTTGCATCAAACGCAGCATAACTGGACAAATTAATTGGCCTACCTTTATTTACGACATTAATCTTCTTGCGATCCAACACAATGGATGAGCCGTCGCCTGCCTCAAAACACTTGATTAACTCCTGATCAAATTCATCATCATAAGAAGTCACAACCGCAATATAACCATTATCCTTCATAGCGCTTACTATTTTTTTTGTGGCGCCATGTTGCCCCGACATCGAAAAGCAATACTCAAAACGGTCAACATTAGCCCCCAACTCAGCATGAGTTAAAACTTCAAACCCTTCTGTAGCTGCCATAAATAGGCGAGCTTTGTCGGTGTCAACGACAACAATATTTATGACACCTCTTTCCCTAAGTCCAAAGCAAAGCGAACGCCCAATTCTGCCGTAGCCAACGACCAATGTAGGCTTATATTTTGACCAATCTGTAACGAAGGAAGGGAGATGCGCCAGCATTATGTTTGCCACCATTACGTTCTCTGCCATCTTGTAGGAATCGTATGCTACTGACTTAAAACACCGCCCCTTATTAAAATAATCAGTATTTTGATATTTTTTATGACCATTGGCGGTATCTTCTAGCACTAGTAGTAATCGTTCACCTAGCAAGGCCGACATTTCATCGATATAGGGAGCAAAGTAACCACCAATATCAAATATTATGACTGGAAAATCAGACTTATCTACAAGACTCAAAATCTCACTGACGGTTTTACCGAATGCCTTTCTATCCCTTGCCTTCATGACTCTGGTCGGATCGTTTATATGCAAAAGTAAATTTGCATTGAGTGATCCTTTCTTAGGAATAAAGTAAATATTCTCAAACATACTCAGCCAGTTGTTACATATACTAAGATTTACTGTCGTTGACAAATGAGAGAAACAAAACACCAAGCAGTCCCCCAATGAATTTCGACCTGACATTTTATGAGAACTTAAAACCTGTCGATAAAAATACTCTGCAATCCTATATGCATTTAAGTAATTCAATCGCTTTGAAGCAGGAGTACCATCTAACAAACCTTCAATATTTTTCATGACAATCCCTTTTACATGAACCTAGAAGCCGCACCCTAATCTAGAAAGCATTGTGAGCACATCAATATAAAGCGACGACAGCCCTCTTAGTTCCTCTAGCGAGCTAAAATTTTTATCATCCGATAGTTTGACCATGCTACTTTCAAGCCTTTCGCGCACTTGAGTACGATCAACAGCCCTTCCATGAATACTCTCCACACTACAAAAACCAAAAGCAGTCCAGTCTATCTCATTACATTCAATCTGTTCGCCAGGTAAACTTAAAGCTATTTTTAGATCTCTTTCTAAAGGACTAAAGCCAAGACTACTGGCTACCATTTGTTCTCGTACTTTGACTACCTCTTCGGCTAGATCACACAATGTCAAAATACCCCACGCGCGAGCATCGCCAATCTTCCCCTCCCTCTCACATTTAAGCGATTTATTCAGTTTTGAAATATAATCATATCGCCCATCTGAACTTTCACTCTCAGCAAGTAATGAAAGGCATTGTCCATACATAGCACCCCTATCTTCCACATGGGAATATAATTCATTTAAAACACGGCAAATGCGCGACTTCATAACTCAACCGCCATTTTGGTCGGAGTATCAAGTAGTATCTTTTTATTTACAATTGGACACACATCAAAGTCATTACCCCCGATAAAAATCGCGGGCACCTTCATAACCCTTGCGAATACCGCCCTTATAAAAAATGCATCTCTATCGCCCCCAAAGAAAATGAAAGCTTCTGGTAAGTTATGGCTATTAAAACTAAAGACAGAGTCAGAAAAACTCAAACATATATTTCCTGCCCCCCACCCCTTCGCCCCTTCTCTAACAATACCAACAGATGTACCTGGAACTTCGCACACCCCATCAGACAATTCAAACATTACACATCCATCTCTATACGCATTCATTTCCTTACGTATCAAATCTTGCTCGTCTATATCAACAAGAATTACATCAACCCCCTGTTCATCTCTAACAAAAACCTGATCATTTTCAAACTGCCGAATCATATTCTTGCTTGCGTCTGAATTTATCACCTTAGCCCTATATAAAAGCTCAGGACCAATCCATCTATGCTTGATAGCCAACCCACCAGAAAATACAAAATTCGAAATTCCGGGTACAACAGAAACCGCCTTAAATAACTCAGTAGCAATAGACAATAAATAGGTGTTTTTTGCGGATTGTAAAAACTCATCACCAAGTATCTTTTCAACAGTTATATCGCTTTTCGACGACAGGTTTGCCAATCCATAAATACCACTCCCCCTGTTGTACATACTTGACAAGCTCTCTGAGTCCAACCCGTATTTAATCATTCTTAATACCAACCCCAAAGGCTGAGTACCAGATCGATTATGCATAATTGGGCCATCGCAAGCAGCAAACTTCATCGTATTATACTTAACCACCCCATCAACTACAGCGGACACACTAACTCCAGAACCAACCTGACAAACAATCCCAGTAAAATTCAGTATGTTATACTTAGCTCTAAGCTCTTCCAGGCATGCCTTTATTGCAAGTCCATGATAGCCATTTGAGTATAATCCATACCTACTAATAATTGATTTTTCGAAAGGAATCTCCCCTGTCACATGCAATGAAAGATCGTCAACTGCGTGATCCCTCACCATAAATTGCATTGCCTTAGGAAAGGTTTTCTTAGTTTCCTGAATAACCGCAAGGCAAAGTGAGTTATGCCTAGAGCTTAGGTAATCATTAAAACCCAAGATTTGCTCTTGATGCTCAGTTAGTTCCTGCACTGTGGGTCCAAACCCAGCAAACTTAACTCTATGACCTATCTTTATTGGCGCTTTCCACTCCAGCAACTCCAAAACCTCCTTGGCCTTGTCAACAATCAAACTAGCTGCCTTGAGTAGATCATCCCCCACATTTACGCTATAGACCTCGCCCTCAACGCCCAGCCCCTTACAATATTTTACTTTTACAGTCTGAGTCAGCAGCCCAATGAAATTAATATTTAGGTCTGCTCTATTTTTACCATTAAATATAGAAATTTTTATTGAAGAACTGCCAACATTTATCGCAACTATAGAAGACGAATCGCTACCAGCTTGCATATTACCTCCTCAATCCCACTCTTTAAGCAGGCTTACCAAAGATGGAGTACCTTGCGCAGCGAAAAACTTTTTTCTAAAGTAGTATTCGCACGTGGATATTTTATGATCCGTCTGTTTTCGATGATTAAATTCATCATTTAGAGCAGAGAGAGATTTTTGTAAAGATGGATACAATTCGCATCTTTTTAGCAGACTCTCGATTGCCAAAAATACCGAATCCATGTAGAGAAGCACCTCTTCAATGTATAGACGACACTCATTCTCTGTAACGGCGCCCTTTCTAGCCAAAGCGAAAAAACTGCTTTTAATCTCATCAAACCCATTTACCCTAAACACGTTTGAGTAAACCCACTTGTGATGCTTATTCGTTATCCCTGTTAAGTAGGTAAAACTCATTGTCGTTTTCAGCATCATTTCTCGTACAATTTCGCACCCCATCCAGAGGTTGCCTGACTGCCAGCAACCTTGAACATCCTGAAACGCATAAAATACTGGGAGCTTTTCACGGTGCGCCACATAAATATGTTTTTCCCGAGGAATTTTAGCTTTTACTTTTTTGAACTTGTCTTCATTCACTAACGCGCATCCAGTTAATGATCTATGAACAACATTATTTTCTCGCTCCGACAGCACCGGATGATATATAAACCGTTGATCAGAGATAATTTCTTCAAATGCTTCCTCAATCTTAACTACGATCTCATCCACCTCAGAAAATGTTATGTAGTCAGTATCAATATGAAGACTTGTACTACCATAAAAATCTGTTGTGTTATGAACCTCATCATCTTCAGTAAGATAATGGTAATTAATATCCGTAACTAATGCATGTTGGCTCGACTCCACATCACTTGCTTTAGGTCTTTCATCGCACAGAACAATACAATCAATATCAGAGTGAGCTGTTCCAATACCCTCGATCAATGTCCCTGACACAATCAAAATATCTGCTATATCAAGACAAACTCTATCTCGCAAATATTTTTTCGAAATCGCAATACTCCCATCCAAGATAGAAATCTCCTTATCCGAAATTTCCGACTGCGACGTTTTCACGAGTATTTCTTTTGTCATAACTCCCCCTGAACAAACCGTTAATTAAGCGCACCTCAAATCAAGCGCCAACTTATGTCGAATGCTCGATTCAATAAAACCAATAACATTTACCCGATAAAAATCACTCAATGACCTTCTGCAAAGCGGCCTCATAAGTCGTCTCAACGAAGAGAGCCAGCGAAGTAGATGGAAGTAGATGGAAGTAGATGCACTCTTGTCGATGCATCGATGAAACATTGATTCGCTATGAACCATGACACTGTAAACCTAGTAGGCAGTCTCGTATTCCGTCAAGAATTTATAAAAATTTCGGAAGTTACTTACAAACCAGAAATACAACGCCTGAATTCCTGCAATACATTTCCCAAAAGCCTGTAAACCATTTCCTACAAGCCATCCTTTTCTCTCTACTATTTAAAATCTGACCATGAACGATCTTCCAGGTGAGACCTGATCGCAAAGAAGAGCAGTTGAAGGAATGAGATTTTCCTTATCGTGAGTGCAGTCTTAAAAAACCACTCCGGTTTTGCGTTGCTTGAATTCAATCCTTGCGAAAGCCCCAATCACTTTTTTGCGAAACTTGCACAAAACATCCACTGCAAAACTGGTTCGGGCAGGGCAGTAATTATCCAATAGAGCAATCGAAAATCATTGATTACCACATAAAAAACCTTCTCGCGATGAGGCCACAATAGTCATATTGAAGTTGAATTTAAGACCGCTTTCTCGAGCAAGCCCGCTCCCACAGGTTTTGTGTCGCCCACCATTTAAATAAAGCCCTCCATCAGACGTTCTACTGGGTATCTGCCTTACGACCCAAGGAACTGCTTGCCATGACCCAGCCCACCCGAGGCGCCATCGGCGAATTACTGGCCCTGTTGAAACCGTTTCGACTGATCGTTGCCACGTCCATTGTCCTGGGCATGGTCGGTGGTCTGAGCGTGACGGTGCTGCTGGCCACCATCAACAACGCGTTGCATTCACCGGACGGCCTGACCCAAGGCGTGGTCGCCCTGTTCGGCGGCCTGTGCCTGCTGGCCCTGGGCAGTTCGATCTGCTCGGACATCGGCACCAACTACGTCGGCCAACACATCATTGCCAAGCTGCGCAAAGAGCTGGGGGAGAAAGTCCTTTCAGCGCCCATCGAACAGATCGAGCGCTATCGCAGCCACCGCTTGATCCCGGTGCTGACCCACGACGTCGACACCATCAGCGATTTCGCCTTCGCCTTCGCGCCGCTGGCGATTTCCCTGACCGTGACCCTCGGCTGCATGGGTTACCTGGCGATGTTGTCGTGGCCGATGTTCCTGATAATGGTGCTGGCGATTGCCATCGGCAGCGGCATCCAGTTCTACGCACAGAGCAAGGGCATCCAGGGTTTCATGGCCGCCCGCGACGCTGAAGACGATTTGCAAAAGCACTACAACGCCATTGCCGGCGGCGCCAAGGAGCTGCGCATCCACCGCCCGCGTCGCCAGCGCATGTTCGTCAAGGGCATCCAGGGCACCGCCGATTTCATCTGCAACACCCAGGTGCGTTCGATCAACACCTTCGTGATCGCCAAGACCCTGGGCTCGATGCTGTTCTTCGTGGTCATTGGCCTGGCGCTGGCCCTGCAATCGCTCTGGCCCAGCGCCGACAAGGCGGTGATGAGCGGCTTCGTGCTGGTGCTGCTGTACATGAAAGGCCCGATCGAGCACTTGGTCAGCACCTTGCCGATCGTGAGTCGGGCGCGCATTGCCTTGCGCCGCATTGCTGATCTGTCGAGCCGGTTTTCCTCGCCCGAGCCGCACCTGCTGCTCAACGACAGCGGCATCCAGCCGACCGTGGTCAACCGTCTGCAGCTGGACAACGTCAGCTACGCCTTCCCCGCCGCACCGGGCAGCGACGCATTTCGATTGGGCCCGGTGAACCTGACTATCGAGCAAGGCGAGATCATTTTCATCGTCGGCGAAAACGGCTGCGGCAAGACCACGCTGATCAAGTTGCTGCTGGGCCTGTACGCGCCGCAACAAGGTTCGATCCTGCTCAACGGCCAGGGCATCGATGCGCAGAACCGCGACGACTACCGCCAGTTATTCACCACGATTTTTGCCGACTACTACCTGTTCGATGACGTGGTGCAGGGTGACCAGCACATTCCCGAAGACGCCAACAAATACCTGCAACGGCTGGAGATTGCGCACAAGGTCAGCGTACAGGACGGCAGCTTCACCACCACCGACCTGTCCACCGGCCAGCGCAAGCGCCTGGCGCTGGTCAATGCCTGGCTGGAAGAACGCCCGGTACTGGTGTTCGACGAATGGGCAGCCGACCAGGACCCGACCTTCCGCCGCATCTTCTACACCGAGCTGCTGCCGGACCTCAAGCGCCTGGGCAAGACCATCATCGTCATCTCCCACGACGACCGCTATTTCGACATGGCCGATCAATTGGTGCGCATGGAATCGGGCCGGGTCGTCACCGAGCGGGCGATCGCCTGACAGCGACAGCTGCACGCAGGTTGTTGTTTTTTGAAGTTTGTTTTCCGGTTTAGCCAAAGTGGTACGTCTAATAATAATTATCATTAACTAAAAAACTGCACACACCATTCTGGAGCGATTCGAGCAATGCAAAGCCCTACTCTGTCCCGCGCACCCTTGGCATTAGCCATCGAACGGCAAAGGAAATTCCGAACGCTCGTGCCGGGCGCACTGTTGACCCTGTTGCTGCTGGGCACTTCCCAGGTCGAAGCCGCCCCGGTGAACGTCAATGTGCCGGTACAGGCGCTGGCCAGTGCATTGCGCCAACTGGGCCAGCAGACCAACCTGCAGATTCTCTACAGCCAGGACATGGTCAACGGCATCCAGTCCACGGCAGTATCCGGCAACATGGAACCGGAACAGGCACTGAAAACCTTGCTGCTGGGGAGCGGCATCAATTTTCAGTTGAATGGCAATACTGTGTCGCTGGTGCCATCGGCCGGTGACACCAGTGCGCTGCAACTGGGTGCGACGTCCATTACCGGCCTGGCGCTGGGGCCGACCACTGAGGGCACGCATTCCTATACCAGCGATGAAGTCAGCATCGGCAAGGGCAACATCAAGCTCAAGGACATCCCGCAGTCGGTGTCCGTCGTCACGCGCCAGCGCATGGACGACCAGAACTTGAACAGCCTGCAGGACGCCCTGCGCCAGGTCACTGGCGTGACCATCAAGACCTACAACTCCGGCTCCAGCCTCAACGACATCTTTATGCGTGGTTTCCTCGTTGACCAGGTGCAGGTCGACGGCGTCTCGCAACCCACCGGCCAGGGCGACATGGCCACCAGCTTCGACCTGGCGATGTACGACCGCATCGAAGTGCTGCGCGGCCCGTCGGGCCTGTACCAGGGCGCAGGCGAACCCGGCGGTACGATCAACGTGGTGCGCAAGCGCGCCCTGAGCAAGTTCGCCCTCGGTGGCGAACTGGCCGCCGGCTCTTACGATCGCTACCGTTCTTCGGTGGACGTCACCGGCCCGTTGAACGACCAGGGCACCGTGCGCGGTCGCTTCATCACCGCCTACGAGAACAACAAGTCCTTCGTCGACCACGCGCAGAACGAACGCCCGATGGTCTACGGTCGCCTGGAGTTCGACCTCGGCCCGGTCACCACCCTGTCGGTCGGCGGCGCTTACCAGAAAAACAACTCCACTCCGGCCTTCGGCTTGCCGGCCTACGCCGACGGATCATTGCTCGACGTGCCGCGCTCGACCTTCGTCGATGCCAAGTGGAACACCCTCAACGAAAAAGTCTGGGAAACCTTCGCCGAACTCGACCACGAACTGGACAACGGCGGCCAGTTCAAGACCACCCTGACCTACCGCGACGCCGAAACCCCGGAGCGTAACTTCACCTGGGCCGACGGCGCGGTCGACCCGGCCACGGGTGACAGCTGGGCCGTGGCGTACGACTACTACACCCACATCAAGACCATCGGTGTCGACAGCTTCGTCACCACGCCATTCGAGTTCGCCAATCGCCGGCACGAGTTCACCCTGGGCGCCGAGTACCAGCATCTGGACAAGGACTTCACCTACGGCGGCGGCGAGTACTTCCCGATCAACGTGTTCGATCCGGGCAGCATCGACATTCCCCACAACGACTATGCGCACGTCAACGGCAACTGGTCCAAGTCCGATCAGTACGGCCTCTACACCCGCGCCAAGTTCAACGTCACCGACTGGCTCGATGTCCTCGGCGGCAGCCGCGTAACCTGGTACGAAAGCGATGCGAAGAATGCCAACGCCTTCTTCAACAACTTCGGCGAAGCCCACACCAGCATCAACCGCAAGGTCGTGCCGTACGGCGCCGTCATCGGCAAGATTACCCCGGAGCTGTCGACCTACTTCAGCTACACCGGCGTGTTCAAGCCGCAGAGCGAAATCGGTACCGACGGCGAGCCGGTCGGCCCGCGCGAAGGCAAGCAGTACGAGATTGGCCTCAAGCGCGAATTCTACGACGGTCGCCTGAACGCCAGCATCGCCGCCTTCCGCATCTACGATGAAAACCGCGCCGAATACGACAACACCTCCGGAGCCTACATGACCGAGGGCAAGGCCCGCAGCGAGGGCTGGGAAACCGAGCTGAGCGGCAACCTGACCGAGAACTGGAGCATCGTCACCGGTTACGCCTACACCTCCACCAAGTTCCTGGACGGCGATCAGGCCAACAAAGGCAAGACCTTCAGCACCATCACCCCCAAGCACAACTACAACTTGTGGACCAAGTACGAGTTCACCGACGGACCGCTCAAGAATTTCAGCGTCGGCGGCGGCGTGCGTGCCGTCAGCGAAACTTACTTCCAGCGTGATGTGAAGTTCAGACAAGGCGGCTTTGCCATCGCCACGGCCCAGGTCGGCTACAAGTTCAACGAGAACCTGTCGTCGACACTGACCGCCAACAACCTGTTCGACCGCAAGTACTACGACCGCGTCGATGCCTCCTGGGGCACCAATTTCTACGGCGACCCGCGCACCGTGACCCTGAGCCTGCGCGCGCAGTACTGATGCAACAAAAAACCGGGCCACTGTAGGAGCGAGCTTGCTCGCGATGGTCGTTAACGATAACGCGTGTTTACTGGCTAAACGCAGCGTTCTTGAGTCCATCGCGAGCAAGCTCGCTCCTACAGTGGCCCGGTTGTGTTTTCGGCTTCAGGATTCGACCTGACGGTCGTGCGCGGCAGCCCTGAGTTGCTCGGTATCGACGCGGACAAAAGTGGAGTCCCCGACAGCAGTCAGGACATCCCCGGCGAAGACCTCACAGATGACGCGACTTTTACGCCCGACATCGCCCTCGACTTTTGCACGCAGTGTCAGGCGCACTCCCATCGGCGTGGGCTTGATGAACTTGATACCCAGGTTACCGGTGACACAGTTGATGTGGGGCAAACTGCCCACTTCGCGTTGTTCTGCCCGGTAGTGATAAGCCATCGCGGCCCAGTTGGAGTGGCAATCCACCAGCATCGCGATCAAACCGCCATAAACCAGATCCGGCCACCCGCAAAACTTGTCATCCGGCATATGCTCCGCCATGACATGCACCCCGTCTTCATGCCAGAAGCTCTTGATGTGCAGCCCGTGCGGATTTTGGCTGCCGCAGCCATAACAAACCCCTTCAGGCGCGGCGATGTCTTGAAGCGAAGTGTTCTGCGTGGTCATACCGTGTTCATCCTTAATACCGGGGGCGAATCGTCGAGGTTCAAAGCGGACCGGGTCGCTCCGGTGCGCAACGGCTGATCAATAAGGAGGAGATGCTTTCACCTTTCCCAGCGGGAGCGAGCGGCGGGCGGCATCGGGCCGTAGTGATCATACACAGCCGTTACTGGGCGAAAAAGTCGGTTAGGCACTTCAAGAGCGATGTCCCATTGTCTATGGGACATCCATCAGTGACTTCATGTGCGTCGCAAAATCATCCTGTATCGGCCGGAATCCGCAGCGAAGGTAAAAAGCAGCGCCCTCGGGTGTGTCCGTGGACAGTCGCACAAGGCGGAAATGCTCAGACGCCATTTCCAGCAGTTGCTGCACCAACGCTTTACCCACGTTCTGGCCCCTTGATGCACGTGCGACGTAGACCCGCCGTAATCGCCCTGCATCCGGTTCGGCAAATGGGTCTGATGAAAGACCTCCTATGGCAATCAGCCGCCCGTTGCGGAACGCCCCGAAAAGACACTCACCCTGCTGATCGAATCGATTGGCACCGCTTTCCCATTCCGCAATCAACCGGGTGAGGAACCTGAAGCCTTCTGCAACGGCCTCAGCTTCCAGCTCGCGGATTTGCGGCGCGAGCCCAGTGATTTTACATATCACCAATTCGTTCATTGACGTGACTATGTTCTGGCTGCTGCCTGGCTTGTCTGCACGGGTCACTTCAAGTCTGAGACTCGCACTCTGGAGCGTTTACGGGTGTGCACAGCTCAACCAGCGTTCCGTCAGGGCATCGAACGTAAGACACGGTTTGCCCCCAGGGCTTGGTAGTCGGAGCAGCGATTTCGCTAGCGCCTGCTTGAATCGCTTTGGCATGGGCCGCGGGGACATCCTCGGTCACCAGCCCGACTTCGATGCCTAACGGTTTGAGGGATGAGTGCGCCGGGACATGGCCGGTGCTGAAGTTCGATGCGGCCAGTTCATCGGCGGCGAATGCCAGCGCGGTTTCGCCGGTTTCCAGTTCGCCATAGGTGCCGGACTCATGGATGAACCGAACGCTGAGGCCGAAGGCCGATGAGAAGAACTTGAGAGAGGCCTCTACATCCTTGACGTAGATGATCAGGTAGCCAAATTTCATGAACGAACACTCCTTGTCGTGCCAATCGAGCGGTGAATCTAGCAGCATTGAGTGATATGTCGAGGGAGACAAAACCGAAAAACCCATCAGATGTTTCCTGTGTATTTTTTCGAAACACAACGAGGGCAGGAATCAGATCATCGCTGATAAACACTACTCTGCCACGCTTGTTTAGGTGGCTGTACGCAGGGCGCTTCGGCGCGCCGGTAAATGCTGATATCCCCGGTCTACTAACCTGCGTCCAGCCGCCCCCCTTCTTTTAGTAGAGAAGATTGAGCGGCTCCATTCAGGAGTAATCAGCTTATGTTCAAAGTACCACCCAATCCCCCGGACACCGATCCGGCCTCCCCGTACGAAAGCCCCGACTCCAAACAATTCCACGAAGCCGCCGAGCGCGCGCTCGATTACTACCTCAACCCTGGCCCTAAAATCATGGCCAACGATCTGGTGGATCATCTGGAGGGGACAAGCCGCAATGCCCTGCTGGGGATGGCGCAGGTGATCATGCTGGGGGAACTTGCGGTGAAAGCGCTCACCTGTGGCGAGGGAGCTTGCTCCCGCTGGGCTGCGAAGCGGCCCCAAAATCGGCTATCGCGGTGACTCAGACATACCGCGTTGTTCGGGTTTACGACTGCTGCGCAGCCGAGCGGGAGCAAGCTCCCTCGCCACAAAAGCCCTTTCGCCACAAAATGAGCGGTGCCCGCAATGGTGGGCCGGTCAGCCCAGGATTTCGCTGATTTGCGCCGCCAGTTGCGCCAGCATCCCCGGCACTTCCTGGACCATCTCGCCCATACGCGCAAAGTCATGAGTCATGCCGGCCTTCACGTCCAGCACCAAGGGTTGCCCCGCGGCGCGCAGTTTCTCGGCCCAGGCCAGGCCCTCGTCCAGCAACGGGTCGTACTCGGCCAGCCACAGGACGGTGGGCGTCAGACTTTGCAAACGCTCGGCGTACAGCGGCGAAAAACGCCAGTCGGCGCGGTCGGCCTCGCTGCGTTGGTATTGCTGGTAGAACCACTCCAGCGTCGTGGCTTCCAGCAGATAACCTTCGGCGAATCGCTCAAGGGACGGGCGCTTTGTTACGGCGTCGATCACCGGGTACAAAAGCACTTGCAGACGCGGCACAAGCGGCCATCCCAATGGGTCCTGGGCAATGGCGATACACAGTGATGCCACCAGGCTGCCGCCGACACTGTCCCCCGCCAGCGCTATCCACCTCGCGTCCAGCCCCAACGCTTTGGCTCCGGTAATGGCGAGCCAACGCGTGATGTCTTCGGCGTCGTTGTAAGCCGTCGGAAACCGGTGCTCAGGTGCCAAGCGATAATCCGCCGACAACACGGCAAACTCCCCCGCCAGTGCCAGGCGCCGGCACAGGGTGTCGTGGGAATCGAGGCTGCCCACCACGTAACCGCCACCATGGAAGTACAACAACACCGGACGCGGCTCGCTGCCCGGTTGCGGTTTGGCGTACAGCCGCGCATTGAGCAAATGCCCGTCCCGAGCCGCCATGCTGACCGCCGTCACCGTCAATGCACCCGTCGGCGCCTCATCGAGCAACTGCGAAGTCTGTTCGAATTGCTGCCGCGCTTCGCCAGGGCTCAGCTTGTGCATGGGTTGGCTTTTGCCGCTGAGGCGGCCGAACTCGGCCAGCTCTAGAAATCCTTCGATGTCCGGGTGCAGTGGCATGGGCGGTAGTCTCCAAAAATAAACAGGCTCACCGTGGTAAACGAACCGGGAGGGTCATTCATTAGGGCTCAATGAAGACCCTCCCAAGCCGAACGAAAACCTGTGGCGAGGGAGCTTGCTCCCGTTGGGTCGCGAAGCGGCCCCAAAACCAGCGATCGCGGTTAGCCAGACGTACCGCGTTTTTCGGGTTTGCGACTGCTACGCAGCCGAGCGGGAGCAAGCTCCCTCGCCACAGATGATCAGCTTTGTGGCACCACCTCCCGGCCAAGCAGCGCCACCACCGCATCCAGACACTCATCCTGTTGCAGGATATCGAAGTGGCCGGCCGTCACGGTCTGCACCTTGCACAGCCGCGGTTGCTGGCGCTCGAAGGTCGCGCGTTCGGCCGTCGGGTTGCCATCGGCCCACCAGCAATGCAGCCCGGCTTGCGGAATCGGCAGGGTTTCGACCTGCCGCGACAGCGCCTTCAACCGCGTGCTGACCATGAACGTCTGGGCCAACTCATCGGCACCGAGCAGCGAGTAACCGCTGACCTGATCGCTTTCACCGTCGATCACCGCGCGAATGATCCACGCCACGGCGTCGTGATCCCCCGCCAGCTCGGCGCTCAATGCCCGGGCAATCACTGCGTCGTCCATGCCCAACGTCGCACCCAGGAACTCAGTCAGATCCGCACGCCACTCATCCGCACTGGCGACAGCATTGGCCTGGGTCGGTACAAAGCTGTCCACCAAACCGACGAACGCCACTCGCTGGCCTTGCTGTTCGAACAGCTCACTCACCAGCAACGCCAACGCCCCACCCAGCGACCAGCCCAACAGGTGGTACGGCCCTTGAGGCTGTTTGCCGCGAATGGCCTCGACATAATCACCGGCCATCTGCGCCAGCGAACTGTCGTGCCACTGGCGGTCGAGCAGCATCCGGCATTGCACGCCGTACACCGTTCGCTCGCCATCGAGACGCCGGGCCAACGGTTCGTAGTCGAACACCGTGCCGAATCCGGCGTGCAGGCAGAACAGCGGCGGTTGATCGTCCACCATCCGATTGAGCAGCAACAGTGGTTGCGGGCTCTGCCGCACGGGTTGCTCATCGACACCGGACAAACCGGCAATCGTCGGTTTGGCCATCATGTCGCGCAGTTTCAGCTGGAAGTCCGGCTGATTCAGGGCGCGCACTTTCGAGATCACCTTGAGGGTGCGCAGCGAATCTCCGCCCAACTCGAAGAAGTTGTCGGTGATGCCGACCTTCTCGATGCCCAACACCTGTTGCCAGATGTCCGCCAACGCCCATTCCAGCGGCGTGCGCGGGGCCACGTAGACGCGGCCGGTGAAGGCTGGATCCGGCAAGGCCTTGCGGTCGAGCTTGCCGTTGGGGGTCAGCGGAAAGCGCGGCAGCACCACGACCTGCGTCGGCACCATGTAGTCGGGCAGGCTTTCACGCAGTGCGGCCTGGCAACGCGGACCGAGGCCATCGTCTTGTGCCGCCACCACATAGCCCAGCAGTTGCGGCCCCTGGCCGTTGTCCCGCACGACCACCAGCGCATCGTTGACCCCGGCCTGCTCGCGCAAGCGGGCTTCGATTTCGCCCAGTTCGATGCGGAAGCCACGCACCTTGACCTGATGGTCGATGCGCCCGACGTAATCGAACACGCCATCTTCGCGACGGCGCACCAGGTCACCGGTGCGGTACAGGCGCCCGCCTTCAGTGCTGAACGGGTCGGCAACGAAACGCTCGGCGCTCTGCCACGGATGACGATGGTAGCCGCGCGCGACACCCCGCCCGCCGATGTACAGCTCACCGACCATGCCCACCGGCAGCGGGTTGAGGTCCATGTCCAGCACGTGCAGGCTGCGGTTGCCGACGCGTTGGCCAATCGGCGCGTACATCGCCTGGCAATGGCCGTCGGCAGCGATCTTCCACAGCAGCGGAGTGACCACGGTTTCGGTCGGGCCGTAGCCGTTGACCAGGTATTGCGGCTTGAGTGTGTGCTTGACCCGCTCGAAGGTGGCGTCCGGCACCGCATCGCCGCCGAAGCAGTAGATGCGCACCGGCGGCGGTTCACCGCCCTGCAATTCCGCGTGCTCGGCCAGTTGCAGCAGGTACGCCGGCGGGAAGCAGGCAACGCTTATACGCTGGCGATGCAGCACGGCCAGGGTCTGTTCGGCGGTCCACAAGGTGTTGTCACGAATGACCAGGGTCGAGCCGCTGATCAGCGCGGTGATCCAGCGTTCATGGGCGCCATCGAAGGCGAACGACATGAAATGCAGTTCGCGATTGTCCGGGTCCATCTCGTACAGCTCGGCGATGGCTTGCACGTGCATGCTCAACGGCCCGTGGGCCACGGCGACGCTTTTCGGTTTGCCGGTGGAGCCCGAGGTGTAAATCAGGTAGGCCAGTTGCTCGGCATGCACGGCGCACGATGGCGCCGCCACATCGATATCGAGATTCAATCGGTCCACAGCGACCATGGCCGTGCCCGGATTCAACTGCGCTGTCTCGCGCAGCCGTTCCTGGGTCAGCAGCAGGCGCATGTCGCTGTCGGCCATCATGTAGCGCAGGCGTTCCTGCGGGTATTGCGGGTCCAGCGGTACGTAAGCGGCACCGCATTTCATCACCGCCAGCAGCGACACCAGCAGTTCCAGCGAGCGTTCCATGAACACGCCGATCACGTCTTCGGCCTGCACGCCTTGTTCCAGCAGATACACCGCCAAAGCATCGGAGCGCCGGTCCAGTTCGGCGTAGCTCAAGTGCTCGGCGTCGCGGTCGGCATAGCTGAGGACCAGCGCCGTGTGATCCGCTTGCAGACGCGCACGCTGACGGATCAGCTCGTGCACCGGTGTCTCGTCACCGTCTGCCACCACCGGCCGTTCGCCATCCAGTGCCCGGCCCTCTTCCAGGGTCAACAAGCCCAGCTCACCGACAGCGCGCCCGGCGTCGTCGCACAGACGCTGCATCAGGTTTTCCATGTGGCTGCGCAGGCTTTCGACGGTCGCCAGATCGAACTGATCGCGCTGGTGCATGTACTCGATGCGCAGCCCTTCATCGAGGCTGACCATCAGGTCCATGGCGAAGCTGGTCAGGCCGAAGTCGGAAACGTCTTCAAAACGCAGCGAGTCGCCGTTCCATTCGCGCAGGGTGCGGTCCACCGGCTGGTTTTCGAACACGATGATGCTGTCGAACAACGATTGCCCGCCCTGCCCGGCCCAGCGCTGGATATCGCTCAGCGGGGTTTGCTGGAAGTCGCGGATGTCGAGGTTGCAGGCCTGGATTTCGCGCAGCCAGTCACCGACGCTCGCGTCGGTCGGCACCGTGTTGACCACCGGCAAAGTGTTGATGAACAGCCCGAGCATGTTCTCCGAGCCGTTGAGGGTTTCCGGTCGGCCGGACACGGTGGCGCCGAACGTCACCGTGCGCTGGCCGGTGTAGCGCTGCAACAGCAGCAGCCACGCGGCTTGCACCAGGGTGTTCAGTGTCACCTGTTGTTGCTGGGCAAAGGCCTGCAAGCGCGCGGTCTGACTCGCATCGAGGTGCGTGTAGATCGCGTGATAACCGGTTTGCGGCGCCTTGACCGGCAAGCCGCGGGCCAAATGCGTGGCGCCTTCCAGATTGTGAAGCTTGCCCTTCCAGAACGTCTCGCTGGCCTCGGCGACTTGCTGGCCGAGCCAGTCGATGTAGTCGCGATAGGCGGCCACCGGTTCCTGCGGGTCGCCGCTGTAATGACGCAACACTTCACCGATCAGGCGCGACACGCTCCAGCCGTCCATGAGGATGTGGTGGTAGGTCCAGATCAGGCGATAGCGATCATCCTCCAGCCGCACCAGCAGCAGACGCACCAAGGGTGCGCGGTTCAGCGAAAAGCCGCATTCGCGCTCCTCGAAGGCCAGTTGGCGTACACGCTCAGGCTGATCATCCAGCCCGCGCCAGTCCAGCTCGGTCAACAGTGACGGCGCGTCACGCAGCACCACTTGCAGCGGCTCCTTGTCGCCTTCCCACAGGAATGCGGTGCGCAAAATCCCGTGACGCCGGGCGGCATCGGCCCAGGCCTCGCGGAAACGCGCGCCATCAACGCCGCGCACGCCCACTTCGATTTGGTTGACGTACAGCCCCGAATCGCCGTCCTGCACCGAGTGGAAGAGCATGCCCTGCTGCATCGGCGATAGCGGATAAACGTCCTCGACTTCGTCCGCTGTCAGTTCCAGCGCCTGATATTGCGCTTCACTCAGTTCGATTTTTGCTGCCGGTGCAACCACAGTCGGCACGGCTTGATCCGCCGCGACCGGTTGGGCGACCGTCGCCAGTTCGGCGAGGGTCGGATGGCTGAACACATGCTTGGGCGAAATGCTCAAACCAGCCTTGCGTGCGCGGCTGACAGCCTGGATCGAGACGATTGAATCGCCGCCCAGTTCGAAGAAGTTGTCGTGAATGCCAATCTGCGGCACTTCGAACAACGCCTGCCACACGGCTTGCAGCGTCGCTTCCACGGCACTGCGTGGTGCAACGTATTCGCGCACTTGCTGGTCCGGCTGCGGCAGCGCACGACGGTCGAGCTTGCCATTGGGCGTGACCGGCAATTGATCGAGCAGCAGCACGTGGCTCGGTTGCATGTGCTCGGGCAGCGCGTTGCACAGGTGTTGCTTGAGTGGATCGAGGGCGACATCACCTACGACGTAGGCCACCAGTTGTTTGGACTTGCCGACATCGAGGGCGATCACCACTGCTTCGCGCACCGAAGGATGCGTCAGCAGGCAGGCTTCGATTTCCCCAAGCTCGATGCGCAAGCCACGGATCTTCACTTGATGGTCGATGCGGCCGACGTATTCGATCACGCCGTCGTCACGGTAGCGCGCGAGGTCGCCGGTTCGATACAAACGCTCGCCCTGCTCACCGAACGGGCTGGCGACAAAACGCTCGGCGGTCAGGTCCGGACGGTTGTGGTAACCACGGGCCAGGCCGATGCCACCCAGGTACAGCTCGCCCACACAACCCCGCACCTGCGGTTGCAGGCTGTCGTCGAGGATGCAGGTCACCAGGTTGGCAATCGGATAACCGATCGGCACGCTGAACCCGCCGTCATCGACACAGGTCCAGTGGGTCACGTCGATCGCCGCTTCGGTCGGGCCGTACAGGTTGTACAGGCCAACGTTCGGCAAGACGCGGAACAGGCTGTGCTGCAAATCCGCCGACAACGCTTCGCCGCTGCACATGATCTGCCGCAGGCTGGCGCAACGCTCGAAGCCTTCACCCTGGACAAACGCCTGCAACATCGACGGCACGAAATGCAGGGTGCTGACCCGGTACTGCTCGATCAGGCTGACCAGTTGCGCCGGATCGCGATGGGCACCCGGTTCGGCCACAGCCAGCCGTGCGCCGGTCATCAGCGGCCAGAAGAACTCCCAGACCGACACGTCGAAACTGAACGGGGTTTTCTGCAAAACGGTGTCGCGACCATCCATCGGGTACGCGCCCTGCATCCACGCCAGACGGTTGTACAAGGCTTCATGATGATTGGCCGCGCCCTTGGGTTTACCGGTGGAGCCGGAGGTGTAGATCATGTAGGCCAGCGATCGCAGCTCGACCACGCAGGACAGGTTTTCGTCGCTCAGCCCTTCGAGCAGCGGCGCCATGTCGTCCAGGCAGATCGCCGTGGTGGCGGCCGGGATCGGCAACTGCTCAAGCAAATGACGCTGGGTCAGCAGCAGGTGCACGCCACTGTCGTCGAACATGTGCTCCAGGCGTTCACGCGGGTAATCCGGGTCCAGCGGCACGTAAGCGCCACCGGCCTTCATGATCGCCAGCAGACCGATCACCAGTTCCAGCGAACGCTCGGCAGCGATGCCCACCAACACTTCGGCGCCCACGCCTTGGCTGCGCAGCAGGTGCGCCAGGCGGTTGGCCTGTTGGTTGAGCTCGCGATAACTCAGGGTCCGGCCGGCAAACACCAGGGCCGGGGCCTCCGGGGTTTTCCGCACCTGGGTTTCGAAACACTGGTAGACCGGGCGCACATCCGCCCAGTCATGCGCTGTACGGTTGAAGCCTTCGACCTGCTGCGCCGTTTGCGCAGCATCTAGCAGGTTCAAGCGCCCCAATGGCTGCTGCGGTGCGCAGACCATGGCATCAAGCAAGGCAACCAGCCGCGAGCCCAAACCTTCGATGGCTTCGGCACTGAACAGCGCCGTGTCGTAGTTGAATCGCAGGTCCAGGCATTCGCCCAGCTCAGCGGCAATGGCCAACGGGAAACTGGTCTGATCATGGTGACGGATGCTCGAGAACTTCAGCGCACTGCTGTTGCCCTCCTCCAGCGCTTGCGCCACCGGGTAGTTTTCGAACACCAGCAGTGTGTCGAACAGCGCCTCTCCGGCATGACCGGCCCAGCGCTGCACGTCAGCCAGTGGCGTGTATTCGACTTCGCGCAACTTGAGGTTGAGCGCCTGGACTTCATCAATCCATTGACTGACCGTGCGTTCGGGGTGCGGCGTGGCGATCACCGGCAAAGTGTTGATGAACAAACCTATCTGCTGCTCGATGCCTTGCAACTCGCTCGGGCGACCCGACACCGTGGCGCCGAACGCCACCGTCTGTTGCCCGGTGTAGCGCTGCAACAGCAACAGCCATGCAGCTTGCAGCAGGGTGTTGGGCGTGACGCGGGCCTGACGGGCGAACACGCTCAAGCGCTCGGTGGCCGCGCGGTCCAGGCTCAGATGCAGGGTGCGATGACCGTCGCCCTGCCCCGCAACCGGCCC
Source organism: Pseudomonas sp. GW821-FHT01C01 (assembly GCF_059422645.1). NCBI lineage: Bacteria > Pseudomonadati > Pseudomonadota > Gammaproteobacteria > Pseudomonadales > Pseudomonadaceae > Pseudomonas > Pseudomonas sp. GW821-FHT01C01. The sequence continues at coordinate 77,070 of NZ_JBWKXF010000019.1, forward strand.
CGGCAAGGCACCGGCCAAGCGTGTCGGCTCGGTGAACGCCTGCAATTGCTCCAGCCAGAACGCTTCGCACGCGGCGCGGTCGCGATTGCCCAGCCAACTCATGTAATCGCGATAACGGCCAACGCCCGGCGCGGGCATGTTTCCGGAATACCGTTGCAGCACTTCGCCGAACAACTGCGAGGTGCTCCAGCCGTCCAGCAGGATGTGGTGGTTGGTGAAGATCAGGTGATGGCTGTCACTGGCGGTCCGCACCAGGGTCAGGCGCAGCAACGGCGCCGCCGTCAGGTCGAAACCGCGCAGGCGATCTTCATCCGCCAGTTGATCCAGCGCTTGGGACAGGCCCGTTTGATTGCGCCAGTCGAGCACGGTCAGCGGCAGCGTGGCGTTGGCCAGAATCACCTGCAGCGGCCGCGAGCCGTTGCTTTCGCTGAAGAACGCCGCGCGCAGCACTTCATGGTGCTGCAGCGACTGCTGCCAGGCATCGCGGAACGCCTCGACGTCGAGGCCCTGCACATCCACGCGCATCTGCGGAACGTAGGCTCCGGCATCCGGGGCGAACAGGCTGTGGAACAACATGCCTTGCTGCATCGGCGACAACGGCAGGATGTCTTCGACCTGGCTGGTCGCCAACGGCAAGGCATCCAGTTGCGCCTGATCGACATTGACCAGCGGCACATCGCTCGGGGTCAGGCCGCTGGCACCGCTGAGGCAATGTTCGATCAGCCGTTGCAGTTCGGTGGCGTAGGCATCGGCCAGGCGCTGTACGGTTTGCGCTTTGAACACTTCGCCGCTGAAGGACCAGCTCAAGCGCAATTGCCCGGCGTAGACCTGGCCGTTGATGCTCAAACCTCGGTCCAGCGCGGCCGATGCACCTTGCTCGGCGCCGCCGCTTTCCCGGGCCGGACGCCACGGTGCCTGTTCGTCAAAACTGGCATCGAACTGGCCCATGTAGTTGAAGGTGACTTGCGGCGTCGGCAGTTCCTCAAGACCCGCCTCGACCAGGTAACGCAGGATGCCGAAACCGATGCCTTTGTCCGGTACGGCGCGCAACTGTTCCTTGACCGCTTTGATGCTGCCGGCCAGATCAGTGGCCGGGGTCAGTTTCACCGGGAAAATCGAGGTGAACCAGCCCAGGGTCCGGGTCAGGTCGATGTCGTCGAACAGGTCTTCACGACCGTGGCCTTCCAGCTTCACCAGCGTCGACGGCTGGCCGGTCCAGTTGCCCAGCACACGCACCAGTGCGGTCAGCAACAGATCGTTGACCTGGGTGCGGTAAGCCGCCGGGGCGTCTTGCAGCAGTTGGCGGGTGAACGTGTTGTCGAGCACGGTTTCCACACTCTCGGCGTGCTGGCTGGCCAGGCTGCCTTGGGGATTGTCGGCGGGCAGCGCTACCGCTACGCCGTGGTATTGGGCTTGCCAGTAAGCGGCTTGCTGCGCCAACTCCGGGCTTTGCGCATGTCGTTGCAAACGTGCGGCCCAGGCCTGATAGGCGCTGGTCTTGGCCGGCAGGCGCAGCGGCTCAGCCTGACGTGCCTGAGCGTAAGCGGCTTGCAGGTCTTCGAGCAGCAGACGCCAGGAAACGCCGTCCACCGCCAGGTGATGCACCACCAGCAACAGGCGCTGGCCTGCCGCGCCCATGTCCACCAGCAAGGCACGCAACAGCGGGCCGTCCTGCAAGTTCAGGCTCGCCTGTGCGGCGTTACACAAGTCGAGCAACTCATCGGCGTTCGCCGCCTCGCGCTGCCAAAGCACATCAGCGCTGTTCCACTGCTCGGCTTGTGCCTGTTGCCAGACACCATCAACTTGACGCAAACGCAGGCGCAATGCGTCGTGATGCTCCAGCAACGCCGCCAGTGCTTGTTGCAGGCAGCTGCTGTCCAGCGGCTCGCGCAGTTCCAGCAATACCGACTGGTTCCAGTGATGACGGGCCTCGATGCTTTGTTCGAAGAACCAGTACTGGATCGGCGTCAGCAACACTTCACCGCGCACCGGCCCCTGATCGATGACCAGCCCGGCACTGCGCACAGCGACCTTCGCCAGGCTCTGCACGGTCTGGTGCTGGAACAGGTCGCGCGGGGTAATGCGAATTCCGGCCTGACGGGCGCGGCTGACTACCTGGATGGAAATGATCGAGTCGCCGCCCAGTTCGAAGAAGTTATCGTCGATGCCCACGCGCTCGAGCTTGAGTACGTCTTGCCAGATTGCCGCCAGCTCGGTCTGCATCTCATCCATCGGCGCCGTGTAAGCCTGCTGCGCCAGCGCGGCGTCGGGCTTGGGCAATGCGTTGCGATCCAGCTTGCCGTTGCTGGTCAGCGGCCAATGGTCGAGCTTGATCAGATGCGCCGGGACCATGTAGTCCGGCAAACCGGCCTGCAAGTGTTCGCGCAGGGACTGGCGCAAATCGCCGTCGCTGCTGGCGGTAAACCACGCGACCAGTTGCGGGCTGCCATTGACCTCAGGCGCCAGCACCAATGCTTGCTCGATGGCCGGGTGGCTTTGCAGGCGATCCTGGATTTCCCCCAGCTCAATGCGAAAACCACGGATCTTCACCTGATGGTCGATGCGTCCGGCGTATTCGATGCTGCCATCGGCGCAGTACCGCGCCAGATCGCCGGTGCGGTACAGGCGCGCGCCCGACTCGGCGGCGAACAGGTCCGGGACAAACCGCGTGGCGGTCAGATCGGCACGCTGGTGATAACCACGGGCCAGGCCGGCACCGCCGACGTAAAGCTCACCGACACAACCCTTGGCCACCGGGTTCAGGCGCGGGTCGAGCACGTACCAGCGCAGGTCGCTGATCGGCTCGCCCAGCGGCGAGCTGTTGGCGCCATCGAGGTCGGCACGGGACAACGGTCGGTAGGTCACGTGCACGGTGGTTTCGGTGATGCCGTACATGTTGATCAACAACGGCTGTCGATCGTCGAAAGCGTCGTACCACGGACGCAGGCTGGCCACGTCCAGCGCCTCGCCACCGAACACCACGTAACGCAGGGCCATGTTTTGCGCGTTGGCGCAGGCGAACGGCATCAACTGGCGGAAGGCCGAGGGGGTCTGGTTGAGTACCGTGACACCTTCATCACTGAGCAAGCGGGCGAAGTCTTCCGGGGAGCGGCTGACCGCGTGCGGCACTACTACCAGCTTGCCGCCGTAGAACAGCGCGCCAAAGATTTCCCATACGGAAAAGTCGAAGGCATAGGAGTGGAACAGGCTCCAGACATCGTCCGCGTTGAATCCGAACCAGTGCTCGGTGGTGCTGAACAGGCGCGTCAGGTTGCTGTGGGGCAGCAGCGTACCCTTGGGTTTGCCGGTGGAGCCGGAGGTGTAGATGACGTAGGCCAGACTCTCCGGCGACGTCAGGTTCGACAGGTTGTCGGCAGCGGCATCAAGGAGCCAGTCGCTGGCGTGATCGAGGCAGATCACTTCAATGCCTTCGCTCAGCGGCAGGCGCGGCAACAGTGCAGAATCGGTCAGTAGAAGGCGCGTGCCGCTGTCGGCGAGCATGTAGGCCAGGCGATCCTGCGGGTAATCCGGGTCCAGCGGCACATAGGCGCCGCCGGCCTTGAGGATCGCCACCAGGCTGACGATCATCTCCAGCGAGCGCTCCAGGGCGATACCCACCAACACGTCCGGGCCGACACCGCGTTCGCGCAGACGATGGGCGATGCGGTTGGCACGGCTGTTCAATTCGGCGTAAGTGAGAGTGATGCCGTCGCAGGTCACGGCAATATTGTTCGGGTGCGCGGCGGCCTGGGCTTCGATCAATTGATGAGCGCACAGCGGATTCGCCGGGGCAGCGGCATTCCATTCAGCACCGCGGTTCCAGTCCAGCAACGTGGCCTGCTGCTCGGCAGGGTCGAGCATGTTCAAGTCCGCCAAAGCCACGCGGCTGTCTGTGCAGATCGCCTGCAACAGGTTCAGCCAGTGTCGGCCAAGACGCTCGATGGTCACGGCGTCGAACAGCTCCGTGGCGTACACGAACGAAGCATGGATGCCGTCGTCACTCTCGACGGTTTCGAGCATCAGGTCGAACTTGGTGGTCCTTTCGTCCCAGATCAGCGGTTCGACGCTCAGCCCCGGCAAGTCCCAGCGTTGCGGGCCGCCAGCGTCGCGCTGGTGGTTGAACATCACCTGGAACAACGGCGTGTGACTCAGGCTGCGTTCCACACCCAGGCCATCGACCAGTTGCTCGAACGGCAGGTCCTGATGGGCCTGCGCGCCGAGTGCCGCAGTCTTGACTTCGGCCAGCAATTGCACGAACGGCTGGTCCGCCCGGGGCTGGCTGCGCAGCACTTGGGTGTTGACGAAAAAGCCCAGCAGGTTTTCCACGTCCTGGCGGGTGCGGTTGGCAATCGGCACGCCGACACGGATGTCCTGCTCGCCGCTGTAGCGATGCAGCAATGTCTGCAAAGCCGCCATCAGCAGCATAAACAACGTGCAGCCTTCGCGACGGGCAAGATCGCGTAGTTGAGCGGTCAACGTGGCGCAGATTTTCAGCTCGACGCTGGCGCCCTGCTGGCTCGGGATCGCCGGGCGACGACGGTCAGTCGGCAGGTTCAGTGGCGGGTGCTCGCGACCCAACTGCTCGCGCCAGTAATCGAGCTGGCGCTCGGCCTCGCCGGCCTCCAGCCACAGGCGCTGCCAGCGGGCGAAGTCGGCGTATTGAATGCCCGGTTCCGGTAGCTGCGGGGTCTGCCCAGCACTCAGTTGTGCATAGAGTCGGGTGAACTCCTGCAACAGGATCGGCAACGAGCCGCCATCGGTGACGATGTGGTGGAAGGTCAGCACCAGCACATGTTGCTGCGCATCGAGGCGGATCAACCGGCAACGCATCAACGGGCCGTTCTGCAGGTCGAACGGCTGCTCGGCGTTGAGGGCAATCTGGCGTTGCAGTTCGATATCGTCGGCGGCAGTGACCTCGACCAGCGGGGTGTCCATCTGCGGGTGGATGTGCTGCAGCACTTGCTGTTCGTCGAAGACGAACGTGGTGCGCAACACCTCATGACGTTGCACCAGTGTCGCCAGGGTTTGCACCAATGCATCGCGGTCCAGCTCGCCAATGAGGCGGAAGGCACCGGTCAGGTTGTAGGCCGTGGCCTGGGGCTGCATCTGCCAGAGGAACCACAAACGTTGTTGCGCATAGGACGCTGGCAGCGTGTCGACGCTGCGGTCCCGTGGCGGAATCGGCAGCAGTTCCAGGGTCAGCCCCTGGGCGTGCATCTTTTGTTGCAGCGCTCGCCGGGCGTCTGCGCTCAAACCGCAGAAACGCTGGGCCAGGGTCATCATTCTGTCCGGTGCAGCACTCATCGCGCGTGTTCCTCATCCACTTCGTCGAACAACGCTTCGAGGGCGTCTACATCGTTGTCTTTGTGTTCGCTGTGCTGACGGAACTGCTCGATCTGCGCCGCCAGGCGTTCCAGGGTGTCGCCGTCGAAAAACAGCTTGAGCGGGATCGCCAGGTTCAGTTCTTCCTGAATCCGCGCACGAATGCGCGTGGCCAGCAGCGAGTGCCCGCCGAGTTCAAAGAAGCTGTCGTGCACGCCAACGCGCTCAACGTGCAGCGCTTCGGCCCAGATCGCCGCCAGGGCTTTTTCCAGGTCGTTGCGCGGGGCGACAAAGGCACTGCGGCGCACGTCGAGATCGAGCAAGGCCTGGCGATTGAGTTTGCCGTTGGGCATCAGCGGGAAGCGCTCCAGCACTTGCAAGCGCGCCGGCTGCATGTGCTCGGGCAGCGCTTCGGCCAGATGGCTGCGCAACTCGTTGAGGCGGATGTCGGCGGTGTCGGCCGGGGACACCACGAAGCCCAGCAGCTGTGGGCCAGTCGGGGTTTCCCGGGCAATCACGGCGGCGTCTTCAATGCCCGGCGCGCTGCGCATGGCGGCTTCGATTTCGCCCAGTTCGATGCGGAAACCACGGATTTTCACCTGATGGTCGACTCTGCCCAGATACTCCAGCACGCCATCGGCGCGATAGCGCGCCAGGTCACCGGTGCGGTACAGGCGTTGGCCCGCCGCCTTTGCAAACAGGTCGGGGACAAAACGCTCGGCCGTCAGCGTGGCACGCTGCAGATAGCCCCGGGCAATGCCGGTGCCGCCGACGTACAACTCGCCTTCAACGCCCACGGCCACCGGTTGCAGGTCCGGGCCGAGCAGGTGAATGCGCATGCCGGCAATCGGCTGACCAATCGGGATGCTGTCGTCGTCCTGGCCGTGCGGCAGCTCCCAGGCCGAGCACCACACCGTGCCTTCGGTCGGCCCGTATTCGTTGACCAGCGTCACCCCCGGCAACGCCTCGCGATGTCGCTGCACCAGCGCCTTGCTGCAGGCTTCGCCGGCGACGATCACACAAGCCAGCGCCTGACGGTCGAGGTGTTCGATAATCTGCGCGTGGTAGGACGGCAAGGTCAGGTAGTGGGAGATCTCTTCGCGCTGGATCAACGCCGCCAGTTGCGCCGGATCCTTGTAGCTATCTTCGTCCGGCAGGCACAGGGTCGCGCCCTGCCCCAGCGCCCAGAAGACCCCGGCCACCGAGCTGTCGAAGGAGAACGACGAGAGCATCAGGAAGGCGCGCAGCGGTTGTTGGTAGAAGGCATTGCGCGCCAGGGTCGAGGCCATGGCGTTGGCATGACTGATCATCACGCCTTTAGGTTTGCCGGTGGAACCGGAGGTGTAGATGACGTAGGCCAGATTGGCGCTATCGCCTTGTGGTTCCGGCTGGGTTTGTGCGGTGGACCAGACTTCGGCCCCCGGCAGCATGGAAATGATCCGCTCACTACGTAATGCGTCCGGCAGCGGCTGGCAGGCCAGCACGTGGCGAGCACCAGTATCAGCGAGCATGAACGCCAGACGCTCGATCGGGTAGTTCGGGTCCAGCGGCAAGTACGCGGCACCGGCCTTGAGCGTGCCCAACAACGCAATGACGACTTCCAGCGAACGTTGGCCGTAGACCGCAACGATCTGGTCCGGTGCCACGCCTTGGGTGCGCAGGGCATTGGCCACCTGATTGGAACGTGCATCGAGTTCGGCATAGGTCAGGCACTGACCGCTGACGCTCACGGCAGTGCGTTGCGGGTGCAGGCACGCCTGTTCGCTGAACAGCTCTTGCAGGAAACGGCATGGTAATGCCTGTCCGGTGGCGTTCGGGTTGAAGCCCTCGATCAAGCGGGTCAGTTGTGCGTCATTGACCAGACTCGCCTGAGCCAGAGTCAGTTCGGGTGCCCCCAGCAATTGGCGGCTGAACTCGATAAACTGATCCAGCCATTCGGCCAGCATCAACTCCGGCAGCGCGCCGTCGAGACACGACACCTGCAACTGCTCACCCTGAACACGCAGGCGCAGGACTTCGGGGTTGGCGTCGTCCACCTCGATACCGGCTTCGATGGTGGCCTGATAGACAAAGCCATAACGCAACGGCGCGGTGCCTTCGGCGCTCAGTTCGAATTCATTGAGGCAATCCAGCCAGGACAACGACTGTTCGACGCTGGCGGTAAAGGACGCCAATGCTTGCGCCAAGGTTTGATTGCCGCGGTGATCAAAGGCCACCGGCAAACGCCGGGCGAAGCGCCCGAGGGTGGCGAAGGTTTGCTCGTTGCGTCCGTCCACCTGCCAGCCCATCAGCAATTTTTCCTGTTGGCCGATGCGGGCGACAAATGCGATCCACAGCAGTAAGACCACCTGCTCGGCCTCGACACCGAGGTCGGCGGCGGACTGTTGCACACCGGCGAACCATTGCTTGTCGGTGAGCACGACCTGACGGCGAGCAAGGGAAACGTCGACGGCTTTTTCGAACGGCAAGCGATGGGCCACGGCGAACTGCTGTTGCAGGTTGCGCCAGAAGGCCGCGCCTTGGTGGCCGATGTCTTGCTCACGCAGTTCTTCCTGCCACGCGCTGTAGTCCAGGTATTGCAGCGCATCCTCGTCGTCGGCCAGGGTTTCGCCACGCAACAGGCTGGCGAGCTCGGCCGACAGCACACGCAACGAAACTTCGTCGAAGCTGCATGCCGGGGTCAGCAGGGTGATGAAATGCTGCCCTGCTTCGCCTTCAACCTGCGCCACCACCAGCGCGTGATTCGAATCTTCAACCATGACATCACGGCTGCGGCTCAAGGCCTCGGCCACCGAAGGCTGGTTGCCCGGCAATGCGAACGGCAACGCATCGCACAGGCTCTGCACCGGCCACTTCATGCCCGGCAAGCGGCGATACAGCGTGCGCAGGGTTTCATGGCGCTGACCGAGTGTTTCCACTGCCCTGCGCAGCGCCTGCGCATCCACTGGCCTGGCGACCGGCAACGTCAGTGCGGCGAACAGCGGTTGGCTGCCCAGCTCCTGGGCACGCAAATAAAAGGCCTGCTGGGCCGAAGTCTGGAATACGTCTACCGAAGGTTCGAGGGCGCTGGTGTTCATGTCGGGTGTCCTTATTCCTGATCCAGGTCGGCGCTTTTCTGCGCGATGGCCATGGCCGTGAGGATTTTTCTGTAGCCGGTGAATTCGTTGCGCGCATGCACGCTGAGGATGTTGTCGAGCAGGACCACGTCGCCCTTCTCCCAGGCGAACTCGACCATCACCTCGCGGTAGATACCTTGCAGGTGGCGAATCACCTCGTCGGGAATCGGCGAGCCGTCGCCGAAAAAGGTGTTCTGCGGCAGGTCTTGCGGACCGAACTCACGCAGCAGGTTGTCGCGGATACTGTCCGGCAAAGTCAGCGCATTAAAGAAAGTGCCGTGGTTGAACCAGATACGCTCGCCGGTCAGCGGATGGCGCACGATGGCCGGACCGTTCTGCCGGGTTCGCAGGCGGTTACCCGGTTTCCATTCGGCCTGGATACCAATTTTCGCGCAGTAGGCTTCGACCTCTGCGCGGTCCTCGCTCTGGAATACGGTTTGCCACGGCAGGCCCATGCCGTCGCCGTAGTTGCGCACGTACATGATGCGTTTACGGGCAAAGGCTTCGCGCACCGCCGGGTCGATTCGCGCGAGGATCTGCCGGGTATCACCGAACGGTGTTTCGCCGCCGGTGGCCGACGGGGTGTCGCAATAGAAATACAGGTGACGCGGGAACACCGGCGAATAGGAGTGTTCGTTGTGCGGGAAGATTTTCTCCGGCGCCGGGTAATCGGTGGAGCTGTAGATCTTGAACTGACCGCTGATCTGGGTGCGTGGCGAGGCGCGGAACAGGTACTCCAGAGCACCGCCGGAAATCGCATCGACGCAGCGGTTGAACTCGCCGATATCGGCCACCTGAAAACCACGGAACAGGATCACCGCGTGTTCCAGCAGCTTGCTTTCGATCAGCGCGCGATTCTGGCTCGCCCATTCCACCAGGTTCACGCCGGACACGGCCGGACGGCACACCAGCGGCATGCTGTGGCCCTCGAACATCGGCGCAAAACTCACCAGCCGCGTCGGATCGGTGGACAGGCTCTTGCGGGCACCACGACCCAACTTGGGAATGGACCTGGTCGTTGAAACGCTCATAAACCCCTCCAGAAAATGTTGACGGCGGTGCTAAAGGACGCCGCCGCCTGAATCAGTCCGCTGCGGTTTGCGCTGTCGACGCGCCCCGGATCGCCGAACGCCGCTTGATCGCCATGGCGCCGCCGAGCAAGGCCTTGCGTTGCTCGTTCAAGCGCGCATCGGCACGGCGCTGCACATCGCCGGCCAGGCTCAGCAACTCACCGACCTGCAATCCCTCAGTGCTTGTCAACGCCTCGAGCACCGCTTGAATCTGTTCAAACAAACATTCCAGTGTGCTCGGCAGGTAGTGGCCGGCCGGTGTCTCGAAGCTCAGGTGGATGTGCTGCGCATCGTTGTAGAACGCAGCGACCATGCCGATCTCGGCGGCCTGACGCCCGGACGGGAAGTCCTCGACTTGCAGGCCCTCCATCGACGGCAGACGACCAACGCCTTCCTGATAAATCAGCTTGATGTCGAACAGCGGCGAACGTCCGGCCCGGCGCGGCAGTCGCAAGGCCTCCACCAGTCGCTCGAACGGCAGGTCCTGATGGTCCGAAGCCTCCAGCACCGCCCGGCGACAGGCGTCGAGCAATTGCGCCGCCGACTGCCCGGCATCAACGTCAATTTGCAGTACTAATTGGTTAACGAAGAAGCCGACCATTTCTTCAAGCTCGGCTTGATTTCGGTTGGCGATATCGGTGCCGATGCGCACACGACTGACCTCGGTACGCTGGCGCAGGACCAGGGTGAAACCGGCCAGCAGCAGCATGAACAGCGACAGATCGCGCTGTTGGGCAAAGTCACGCAACTGCTGGCTGAGTTCGGCACTGAAGGTGAAATGCACGTTGGCACCTGCTTGCGCCGTGCGCCGGTCGCCATCGGCGGGCAACTCCAGCACTGCCTGCGGTTCAGCGAGGCGCCGCTGCCAGTAATCGAGTTGGCGTTGCAACTCGCCGCCCTGCTCCAGCCACTGACGCTGCCATTTGGCGAAGTCGGCGTACTGCACGCTGTGCGCCGGCAGTTGCGGGATTTCGCCACTATTGAAGGTTGGATACAGCGTGACGAACTCATTGATCAGGACGCGGAACGACCAGTCATCGGCGACGATGTGATGCACCGTCAGCAACAGCACATGCTCGTCATCCGCGACCCGCAGCACCCGCACCCGCAGCAACGGACCGTGGCGCAGGTCAAATGGTCGCGCGACTTCCTCGCGGGCCTGTTGTTGCGCTTCGACGTCCGGTGCCGGCAGATGCCGCAGGTCGCTGTCGACAAAACTCAGCGGCAGTTGCGGATGCACCCGCTGCCAGGTCTGGCCGTCCTCTTCGTAAAAGGTGGTGCGCAACACCGCGTGGCGCTGCACCAGGGTTTCGAAGGTCTGGCGCAGGGCGTCGAGGTTCAACTCGCCGCGCAGGCGCAAGGCACCCGGCATGTTGTACATCGAACTGTCGGACTCCAGGTTCCACAGGAACCACAAGCGCTGCTGGGCAAAGGACAACGGCTGGCGTTCGCCGGACGTATCGGCCACCAGCGCCGGGCGTTCACAGGTGTGTTGCAGTGCCTGCACCTGAGCGGCGAAATCCTCAAGACGCGGATGCTCGAACAGGCTGCGCAGTCTCACCGACAGGCCCATACGCTGGCGGACCTGCGAGACGATTTGCGTCGCCAGCAACGAGTGCCCGCCCAATTCGAAGAAGCTGTTTTCGCGGTCGACGCGACTGACCTGCAACACCTGCTGCCAGATCTGCGCCAGTTCGATTTCCAGTGCACCTTGGGGCGCGCTTCCAGCCTCGACTTCCCACAGTTGCGGAGCCGGCAGTGCGGCGCGGTCGAGTTTGCCGTTGCGGTTGAGCGGTAACGCGGCCAGCAACACCAGTTGTGTCGGGAGCATGTAATCCGGCAGGCGCTCGCCCAAGGCGCGGCGCACGGTGTCGGTGAGCTGGCGCGCATCAACTGCCGGCAGCCCGGCATTGGCCGGCACCACATAGCCGATCAACTGCTTGCCGCCAACGCCCTCGTGCACCAGCACCGCAGCTTCGCTGATCATCGGCAGGCCTTGCAGGTGCGCTTCGAGTTCACCCAGCTCGACCCGGAAACCACGGATTTTCACCTGATGATCGATACGCCCCAGGTATTCCAGCGCACCGTCTTCGCGATAGCGCGCCAGGTCGCCGCTGCGGTATAGCCGCGCACCCGGCGTGGTGGAAAACGGATCGGCGATGAAGCGCTCGGCGCTCAACCCCGGACGTTGGTGATAACGCAGGGCAAGGCCGACATCGCTGCCGATGCACAACTCGCCGACGCAACCGGTCGGCAGCAGGTGGCCTTCGCTGTCCAGCACATACAACGCACGCCCCGGCAGCGCGCGGCCAATCGGCACGCCAAGGGGATTGCGGGTATCGGCCAGTGTGCATTCGCGGGTGCTGGACACCACCGTGGCTTCGGTCGGCCCATAGGTGTTGAGCAAACGCACCGCGCCCAGCCCCGCCGCGTGCCAAAGTTTCAGGCCTTCGAGGGACATGGCCTCGCCACCGACGTGGACCTGACGCAGTCGCCCTTTGTTTCGCTGAGGTTGGGCGGCCCACTCCTGAGCCAGCAGGAACCAGTAGGCCGCCGGCAAATCCGCCAGGGTCACGCCGTGCGAGATGATCTGGCGATAGAGGGTGTCGGTGTCCCACAGCTCATCGCCGCGCATCACCAGCGCCGCGCCCACGCACAGCGGCGGATAGCACTGCTCGACAAAGCCGTCGAAGCTGAACGTGGCGAATTGCAGCACGCGGTCTTCAGGGGCCAGTTGCGAATAGTCCGCCGCAATCACGCAAAACTCGCGCAGCGCGGCGTGGGCCAGGCACACACCTTTCGGGCGTCCGGTGGAGCCGGAGGTGTAGATCAGATACGCGAGGTCTTCGGCGCTGGCGAGGTTCGTCGGGTTTTCAGTGGAGTAACTGTCAGCGCCAGGCTCCAGCACCAGGCACGGCAAACCTTGGGGCAGCGTCACATCGGTCAGCAACCCCGGTTGCGCCAGCAGCAGGTGCATGCCGCTGTCTTCGATCATGTAGGCCAGGCGCTCGGCCGGGTAATCCGGGTCCAGCGGCACATAACCGGCGCCGGACTTTAGGATCGCCATCAGGCTGACGATCATCTGCGCATTGCGCCGCACCGACAGCCCCACCCGCTGCCCTGGCGCCACACCGTGGGAACGCAGGCGATGGGCAAGCTGGTTGGCTTGCGCATTGAGCTGACCGTAGGTCAGGCGCTCGTCGCCGACCATCACCGCCAGCGCATCGGGCGTGCGTGCCGTTTGTTGCTCGAAGCGCTGATGGGCCAGCAGCGGGCTATCGATTTGCGGCGCAGGCGGACGGCAATACGCCAACACTTTTGCCTGGGCCTTGGGGTCAAGCAAGCTGACCGCGCCCAATGCCTGTTGTGGCTGCGCGACGAATTGCTCCAGCACATGCACCAGGCTGGCGGCCAACTGGCTGATTTGCGCGGCACTGAATCTGGCCCGGTTGAAGCTGAAATCCAGACGCAAAGTGGCGCCGACTTCGATGCCGAGGGTCAGCGGGTAACTGGTGATTTCGTGATTGTGCAGCGCGCCGAAAGTCAGGCCTGCCGGCGCCCCTCGCTTGAGGGCTTCGGCCACCGGGAAGTTCTCGAACACCAGCAGGCTGTCGAACAGCGCCCCCTGCTGTCCGGCCCAGCCCTGAATGTCGTACAGCGGCACGTGTTCGAATTCGCGCAGGCTCAGGTTCAGGGCTTGCAGGTCGTTGAGCCACTGGGCCACCGACTGCCCCGCGTGCGGACTGGCAATGATCGGCAAGGTGTTGATGAACAGCCCCAACTGCTGCTCGATGCCCGGCAGCGGCGCGGAGCGTCCGGCAATCGTTGCGCCAAACGCCACGCAGGACTGACCGGTGTAGCGCTGCAACAACAGGCCCCAGGCGCCTTGCAGCAGCGTATTGAGGGTGACTTTCTGCTGCCGGGCAAAATCGCTCAGGCGCTGTAGCGCTGCGCTCTCGAGGGTCAATTGATGTTCGCCCATGCCGCGCCCTTCGGCGGGCGCCGGCAAGGCTTGCGCCAGCAGCGTCGTTGTTTCCAGTGGCGCCAGTGCTTGCTTCCAGAACTGCTCGGCGGCCAGCAACGGTTGCTGTTGAATCCAGCCCAGATAATCGCGGTATTGCCCCAACGGCGTGGCCAGCGTCTGGCCGGCATAGTGCTGGATCACTTCGCCGAGCAACTGCGCGTTGCTCCAGCCATCCATGAGGATGTGATGGCTGGTGTAGATCAGGTGCCAGTCTTCAGTGCCGCGGCGCACCAGCACCAGGCGGAACAACGGCGCGGCGCTGAGTTCGAAGCCGCGGCTGCGCTCCTCGGCGGCCAGTGCATCGAGGTCGACATCGGCCGATTCAATCACTTGCAGTTGCAGGTCGATCTGGCGATGAATCACCTGATGCGCACACTCAAGCCCCAGCCAGTGGAAGCTGCTGCGCAGAATGTCGTGACGGTTGATCGCCGCCTGCCAGGCCCGGCCGAATGCCGCCAGTTCCAGCCCCTGGATGTCCAGGCGCAATTGATTGATGTAGGCCTCGGCCTGGGGTTCGTACAGGGTGTGGAACAGCATGCCCTGCTGCATCGGCGTCAACGGGTACACGTCCTCGATGGCCGGCGCCGCGACGGGCAAGGCGTCCAGTTGCCGCTGGGTGATGCGCGCCAGCGGGAAGTCCGACGGCGTGACCTGACCTGCCGCTGTCGCGCAGCAATGCTCGATCAGCGCCTTGAGCTCTTCGGCGTAGGCATCAGCCAGTAGCTGCACCGTGGACTCGGCAAACATGTCGCGGCTGAAGCCCCATTGCAGCGAGAGCTGCCCGCCATAGACCTGGCCTTCCACGGTCAGCCAGTTGGCCAGCGGTGCATCATCGCCCTGAGCCTGGCCGCCGCTTTCCGGGGCCGGGACGAACAGCGCTGCGTCATCGAACTGACGGTCGAACTGCCCCAGGTAGTTGAAGGTGATCCGTGGCGCCGGAAAGTCTTGCAGCGATTGGCGCTGCGCCGGTTCACCGAGGTAGCGCAGCAGTCCATAGCCCAGCCCTTTGCCGGGAATGGCGCGCAGTTGTTCCTTGATTGCCTTGATCGAATGCGCCGCCTCCGCCTCGGGTTGCAAGCGCAGCGGAAACAGACTGGTGAACCAGCCGACGGTGCGACTCAGGTCGAGGTCGTCGGACAGGTCTTCGCGGCCGTGGCCTTCGAGCTGGATCAGCGTCGAGCCCTGCCCGCTCCAGCGGCAGATAACCCGCGTCAACGCAGTGAGCAACAGATCATTGACCTGGGTGCGATAGGCTGCCGGGGCCTGTTGCAGCAACTGGCGGGTCAGTTCGGCATCCAGTTTCGATTCGATCTTGTGCCCGTGGCGCTTCTGCAAGCTGCCCTGCGGGTTATCACACGGCAGGTCCCGGGCATCCGCCAGTTGCGCCTGCCAGTACGGCATTTGCGCAAGTACGGTGCCGGCATGCTGTTGCAGGTGCGTGGCCCAGGTTTGATAGGCGCTGGTTTTCTCGGGCAGCGCCACTTGCCGGTAAGCCTGTTGCAAGTCTTCGAGCAACACCCGCCACGACACCCCGTCCACGGCCAGGTGATGGATCACCAGCAGCAGGCGCTGGCTGCCGTCGTCGAGGTTGACCAGCAAGGCGCGCAGCAGCGGCCCGCTTGCCAGATCGAGGCTACGTTGCGCTTCATCGCACAGGGCGGTCAGGGCTTCGGCCGAAGTCGCCCGACGCTGCCACAATCCAGCAGACTCGACTTGCGACGCATGGCGCTGCTGCCAGCCTTCGCCACCTTCGATGAAGCGCAGGCGCAAGGCGTCGTGATGATTGATGACGGTGACCAAGGCCCGTTCCAACGCTGGCGGATCCAGCGCTTCCCGGGGCGTCAGCAGCAGCGACTGATTCCAGTGCTGACGCTGGGCGATGGCCTGTTCGAAGAAGAAATGCTGCGCCGGGGTCAGGATCACCTCGCCACTGACCGGGCCCTGATTGATCGTGCTGCGGCTTTCGAACACCGCGACCAACGCCAGGCTGCGCACGGTCTGGTACTGGAACAGGTCACGCGGACTGAGGCGAATGCCCGCCTGGCGGGCGCGGCTGACCACCTGGATGGAAATGATCGAGTCGCCGCCGAGTTCGAAGAAGTTGTCTTCGAGACCCACACGTTCCGCGCCCAATACGTCCTGCCAGATCTGCGCCAGCGCGGTCTGCAGCGCATCTTGCGGTGCGACGTAAGCCTGTTGCGGCGCGGCGTCGGGTTGCGGCAGTGCCTTGCGGTCGAGCTTGCCATTGGCGGTCACCGGCAAGGCGTCCAGCGGCATCAGATAAGTGGGCACCATGTATTCCGGCAGACTGCTGAGCAGCCAAGCCTTGAGGGTTTGCGGCCACTGCGCATCGGCGTCGGCGTTGTCCAGCACCAGATACGCCACCAGATGTTTGCCGCCCTGCACCAGCACCACGGCTTCGCGCACCAGCGCATGCTGCATCAGACGCGTCTCGATCTCCCCCAACTCGATGCGCAGCCCACGCAATTTGACTTGATGGTCGAGGCGCCCGAGGTATTCGATCACGCCGTCGGCACGCTGCCGCACGCGGTCGCCGGTGCGGTACAAGCGCGCACCGTCGTGGAACGGGCATGGCACGAAACGCTCGGCGGTGAGTGCCGGACGCCGGTGATAACTGCGCGCCAACCCGGCACCACCGAGGTACAACTCCCCCGCCACGCCGGCCGGGACCGGAAGCAATTGCGCATCCAGCACATGGGTGCGCAGGTTGGCGATGGGACGGCCGATGGGCACGCTGTCGGCGCCTTCATCGACGCAGGTCCAATGGGTCACGTCGATGGCCGCCTCGGTCGGGCCGTACAGGTTGTACAACCCGGCGCCCGACAGCTTTTTGAACACCTGCAATTGGGCATCCAGCGGCAAGGCTTCACCGCTGCAGGCGATGCGTGTGAGGCTGATGCACGCCTCGACGCCCGGCTCGTGGATGAACGCCTGGAGCATCGACGGCACAAAGTGCAGCGTGCTGATGCCGTGGTCAGTGATCAGGCGGATCAACTGCGCCGGTTCACGATGTGCGCCCGGCGGCGCCACCACCAGACGCGCGCCGGTCATCAGCGGCCAGAAGAACTCCCAGACCGAAACGTCGAAACTGAACGGGGTTTTCTGCAATACCGAATCGCTGCCATCCAACCCGTAAGCCTGCTGCATCCAGCACAAGCGGTTGACCAGCGCCGCGTGACTGTTGCCCGCGCCTTTTGGCTTGCCGGTAGAACCGGAGGTGTAGATCACATAGGCCAGGTTCAATGGATGCACCTCGACCTGCGGGCAGGCTTCGCTGTAGCCGTCGAGCCAGTCGTGCTGCTGGTCCAGGACGATGACCTTGACGCCGTCGGTGGGCAGCGCGCCGAGCAGGGTGCTTTGCGTGAGCAGCAAGCCAATCGCGCTGTCGTCGATCATGTAGGCCAGACGTTCGGCCGGGTACTCCGGGTCCAGCGGCACATAGGCGCCACCGGCCTTGAGAATCGCCAGCAGGCCAATGACCATGTCCAGCGAACGCTCGATGCAGATGCCCACCAGCACATCCGGGCCGACACCCTGCTCGCGCAGGCAGTGAGCCAGTTGATTGGTGCGGGCATCGAGTTGCGCATAGCTGAGCTGGCGTTCGCCAAACACCAGCGCCGGTGCCTCGGGCGTGCGTCGGGCCTGCTCCTGAATCAGCTGATGCAGGCACTGCTCGACGGGATAGGCCTCGGCGGTGCGGTTCCAGTCCTGCACCAGCACTTGTCGTTCATCTGCCGTCAGCATCGGCAACTCACCGATTTTTTGCGTCGAGTCGTCGACTAACGCCTGCAACAGGCGCGTCCAGTGCCGGGCCATGCGCGCGATGGTATCGCCCTTGAACAGGTCGCTGGCGTAGGTCAGCGCGGCGTGCAGCTTGCCGCCCTTTTCCCAGGTGTCGAGGGTCAGGTCGAACTGGGTGGTGCGGCTTTGCCAATCGATGCTGCCTAGTTCGAGTCCGGACGCGGTGCTGACCGACGCCATGTCGGCCACGTGCGGTTGGTGGTTGTACATCACCTGGAACAACGGCGTGTGGCTGAGGCTGCGTTCCAGTTTCAGCGCTTCGACCAGGCGCTCGAACGGCAGGTCCTGATGAGCCTGGGCGCCGAGGGCGGTTTCCTTGATGGCGCGTAGCAGATCGTCGACCCGGGTCTGGCCGTCCAGTTGGGTACGCAGCACCTGGGTATTGACGAAGAAGCCGATCAGGCCTTCGATTTCCGCGCGGTTGCGGTTGGCGATCGGCACGCCGACGCGGATGTCGGTTTGCCCGGTGTAGCGATGCAGCAAAACGTTGAAGGCACCGAGCAGCAGCATGAACAGGGTGATGTTGTGTTTCTGCGCGGTGCTGCGCAGTTGCCCGGCCAGCTGCGCCTCGACCGCGAACTCGTAACGGGTGCCGCGATAGCTGGGCATCGCCGGGCGCGAATGATCCAGGGGCAATTCCAGCACCGGATGTTCATCGCCCAATTGCGCCTGCCAGTACGCCAGTTGCCGCGCCTGCTCGCCCGCCTCCAGCCAGCGGCGCTGCCACAGGGCGTAATCGCTGTACTGGATCGGCAATGGCGCCAGCTGCGGTTGCGTGCCCGCATCGAAGGCGTCGTAGCAGCGGATGAATTCGTCGATCAGCACGTTCATCGACCAGCCGTCCGACACGATGTGGTGCAGGGTCAGCAACAGGACGTGTTCTTGTTCGGCGAGTTTGAGCAAGGTGACCCGCAGCAACGGGCCGGTCGCCAGATCGAATGGCAGCATCGATTGCTGCTCTGCGGTTTGCGCCACGGCCCGTTCGCATTCCTCGGCGGGCAGTGCGCTGAAATCCACCTGTTCGATCAGCAGCGGCGCCGTGGCAGGAACTTGCTGCAAGCTGTCGTCGACCTGACGCTGGAACACCGTACGCAGGGTTTCATGCCGCGCCACCAGGCTGGCGAACGCCTGCTCCAGCGCCGACAGATTCAAGTGCCCGGTCAACCGCACCGCGCCCGGCAGGTTGTAGGCGCCGCTGTGCGGGTCCAGCTGCCAGAGAAACCACATGCGTTGCTGGGCGTACGACAACGCCTGGCGATCCTCGGCCTCGATGCCGGCCGGGATCGGGAAGCGGGCGAAATCCACGCCCTCCTTGTGCAAGGCCGCAAGGAACATCTGGCGCTTTTCCAGGGGCAACCCGATAAACCGGCGAGCAAGTTTCAAGGAGTCTTCAGCATTCATCTATCGGCATCCGCATCAGTAGGCGCAAAGGCGCGTCGTCCCTATAAAACGAATGCAGGCGGGAAAAATTAGCGGAGGGGAACAAGTATCAGGAGGGTGGGTAAAACACGAAAAACCGTGGTTGTTGCAGTTCAAAATGTGGGAGCGGGCTTGCTCGCGAAGGCGGTGTGTCAGTCACATGCATAGCGTCTGATACACCGCC
>NZ_JBWKXF010000020.1:0-73592 GCF_059422645.1 Pseudomonas sp. GW821-FHT01C01
CGCGAATACGGTGTGTCAGCCGACATCAATGTTGACTGACACACCGTATTCGCGAGCAAGCCCGCTCCCACATTTGGTTCTGCGGTGTCTGATCAGGCGAGTTCGGCCACTACCGACGCCAACGCCTTCGCCGGATCTGCTGCCTGGCTGATCGGACGGCCGATCACCAGATAGTCGGAACCGGCATCCAGCGCCTGACGCGGGGTCAGAATGCGGCGCTGATCATCCTGTGCGCTGCCCGCCGGGCGAATCCCCGGGGTCACCAATTGCAGCGACGGATGCGCCGTTTTCAGCGCCTGGGCTTCCAGGGCCGAGCACACCAGGCCGTCCATCCCGGCTTTTTCCGCCAGGGCGGCCAGACGCAGCACCTGCTCTTGCGGCTCGATGTCCAGACCGATGCCCGCCAGATCTTCACGCTCCATGCTGGTCAACACGGTCACGCCGATCAGCAGCGGTTTCGGACCGGTGCGCTGATCCAGCACTTCACGACACGCCGCCATCATGCGCAGGCCGCCGGAGCAATGCACGTTGACCATCCACACGCCCATTTCCGCAGCCGCCTTGACGGCCATCGCGGTGGTGTTCGGAATGTCGTGGAACTTGAGGTCCAGGAACACTTCGAAACCCTTGTCGCGCAGGGTCCCGACAATTTCCGAAGCGCAGCTGGTGAACAGTTCTTTACCGACTTTGACCCGGCACAGCTTCGGGTCCAACTGATCGGCCAGCTTCAGTGCGGCGTCACGGGTAGGGAAATCCAGGGCGACGATGATAGGAGTCTGGCAGGCGGACATGAGTGGGCTCTCAGGCAAGTCGAAATCGGCGCGCATTGTAGCGGAACCAGCGCCGCTGCGGGACCCGATGATCGGTAAATCGTCGAGACAGCTCAGGCAAGACTAGTCCTTGGGGCCATTGTGTCGAGTTCGATACAGACACGACACGCCCGCAACACCCAGTCCCGCTACCCTCGGCAACCGCAACAGGTCCTTGCAACAGCACTTCCCGCCTCCGGGCCGGACGCCTATGCTGGAACCACAACCTCGCAGCCCATCTTTGTGGTTGGCAGCCTACCTGGCAGATGAACGCACGCATGCACAACCCCCAAGCCCCCGTGAACGACGACCAAAAAACGCCCGGTGACGACAAACGCTGGAGCATTCGCGCCCTGATCGTCGACGATGACGTCCCGATCCGCGAATTGATGATCGACTACCTGGCCCGGTTCAACATCCACGCCAGCGGCGTCACCGATGGCGCAGCGATGCGCCTGGCGATGCAGGCGGAGCATTTCGACGTGGTGGTGCTCGACCTGATGCTGCCCGGTGAAGACGGTCTGTCGCTGTGCCGTTGGCTACGCGCCGAGTCGGACATCCCGATCCTGATGCTCACCGCTCGCTGTGAACCCACTGACCGGATCATCGGCCTCGAACTCGGCGCCGACGACTACATGGCCAAACCGTTCGAGCCCCGGGAACTGGTGGCGCGGATTCAGACCATTTTGCGTCGGGTGCGCGATGACCGCAGCGAACAGCGCGCGAACATTCGTTTCGACAATTGGCGCCTGAACAGCGTGCTGCGACAACTGATTGCCGACGATGGCCTGGTGGTGCCGCTGTCCAACGCCGAATTCCGCCTGCTCTGGGTGTTTATCGAGCGTCCGCGTCGCGTGCTCAGCCGTGAACAACTGCTGGATGCCGCTCGTGGTCGTTCGATTGAAGCCTTTGATCGCAGCATCGACTTGCTGGTGTCGCGCCTGCGCCAGAAGCTCGGCGACGATCCCAAGGCTCCGCAGCTGATCAAGACCGTTCGCGGCGAGGGTTACCTGTTCGATGCCCGAGACATCGGCTGATGCGCGGGCGCTTCGATACGCTGTTCGGCCGCCTGTTTGGCGTGCTGTTGCTGGCAATCATCCTCGCGCACCTGCTGGCCTTTGCCTGGTTTCACCATTACGGCCCGCCGCCACCGCCACCGCCACCGGAGTTTTCTGAAGGCCTGGACGGGCCGCGTCCGCCGCTGGACCCGCACTTCGAGAAGCGGCCGCCACGGCCGTGGTTCGGCGGCCCCTTGGTGCCCCTGACCTTTCAATTTGTCTCGCTGATCATTGCCGCCTGGTACGGCGCCAAACTGCTGAGCCGGCCGATCCAGCGCCTGAGCGACGCGGCCGAGCGCCTGAGCGAAAACCTCGACAGCCCGCCACTGGAAGAGTCGGGGCCACGGGAAGCGCGGCAAGCGGCGCACACATTCAACAAAATGCAGCGGCGCATCCTTGAACAGGTCAAGCAGCGCTCGCGCATGCTCGGCGCGGTGTCCCACGACCTGCGCACGCCGCTGTCGCGACTTAAGCTGCGGCTGGAGAAAATCGACGACGACAAGCTGCAAGGCCAGATGCGGCAAGACCTCGACGACATGATCAGCATGCTCGACGCCACCCTCACCTATCTGCATGAACAGCGCACCAGCGAAGCCCCACAGTGGATGGACGTGCAGGCGCTGGTGGAGTCCCTGAGCGAAAATGCCCAGGACCAGGGCGCAAACGTCCAGGCCAGCGGTCACTGTGCCCCGCTGCAGGTGCAACCGATGGCCTTGCGCTCTTGCATCAACAACCTGATGGACAATGCCCTGCGCTACGCCGGGCAGGCGCTGATCACCCTGGAAGACCATCGTGAACACCTGGTGATTCGGGTCATCGACCACGGCCCGGGTATCGCCGCGGAACAACGCGAAGCGGTGTTCGAACCCTTCTTTCGCCTTGAAGGCTCGCGCAATCGCAATTCCGGCGGCGTTGGCCTGGGCATGACCATTGCCCGCGAGGCGGCTCAACGGTTGGGCGGACAGTTAACGCTGGAGGAGACGCCGGGTGGCGGCCTGACGGCAGTCATCTACCTGCCGCGCACCTGAAAATCCATCCGATCCATTGTGGGAGCGGGCTTGCTCGCGAAAGCGGTGTATCAGTCAACTGATGTATCAACTGACAGATTGCCTTCGCGAGCAAGCCCGCTCCCACAGGTTTAGGGACCTTGCGATTTAGGTGTGTAGCACTCGGTACAAACTCCACATACCTGCGACAACTCGCCCCTTGAGTCTGCACAAGCCGGTACACCACCGGTTAATCTTTCCAGGGAGTGAGCCCGATGATCGGTAGCATCAGCAGCAATTACTCGAATTTCACCAGTACCAATATCAGCAGCACCACAACCAATAGCGCCCGCAGCCAGCAATTCCAGAAGGACCTGCTGGCCAAACTCGACAGCAACAGCGACGGTACGGTCGATCAGGATGAACTCAAGAGTGCCTTGTCGCAGAAATCCGACGACGGTTTGCTGGTCAACCTGAGCAAGAATTTCTCCGACCTCGACAGCGATGGCAGTGGCAGCCTGAACAGCGAAGAAATGGCCGCGATGGCGCCACCGCCACCACCGCCACAACAGATGTCCAGCGACGAACTGTTCAGCCAACTCGATACCGACAGTGATGGCAGCGTCAACGCTACCGAACTGAGCAGCGCGTTGCAGGCCAGCAACGGCAACTCGTCGACCAGCACCGACACCGGTGCTGCGCTGCTCAAGGCGCTGGACAGCGACAGTAGCGGTGGCGTCAGCAGTGATGAACTCAAGGCGGCCCTGCAGGCCGGTCGCGAGCAGACCACCGGCAGTACCTCCGACTCGTCGAACGTCAACGACGCATTGCAGAAGATGATCGCCAACCTGAGCAAACAGTATTCGCTGGATAACGTGGCGAGCGTGGGCAGGCACCTGAACGTGGCGACCTGAGTCAAAAGCTTCGCGAGCAAGCCCGCTCCCACATTGATCTGTGTCGATCACAAAACCAGTGTGGGAGCGGGCTTGCTCGCGAAGAGGCCCTAAACTGAATACAGATCTCAGGGGCGGCGGTCTTCGACCCGTGCCTGAGTCTTGCTCCAGTCGATCAACAGGCTATAGGCCACCGCCAGCAATGTCGGGCCGATGAACAGGCCGATAAAGCCAAAGGCAATCAACCCGCCAAACACCCCAAGCAGCACAATGACCAACGGCAGGTTACCGCCACGGCTGATCAGGTACGGCTTAAGCACGTTGTCGACACCGCTGATGATGAATGTGCCCCAGATCCCGAGGAATATGGCCAGCCCGTACTCGCCTTTCCAGGCCAGCCACGCGGTCGCCGGAATCCACACCAGCGGCGGCCCCATCGGGATCAGGCTGAGCATGAAGGTCACAATGCCGAGTACCAACGCTCCCGGCACACCGGCAATCAGGAACCCGATCAGCGCCAGGATCGCCTGGGCCGCCGCCGTGCCGATCACACCGTTCACCACCCGCTGTACCGTGCCAGCCACCAGTTCAATGTAGTAGCCGGCCCGTTGACCGATCAGCCGTTCCAGCAATGTGTGCACAAACGCCGCCAGGCGCGGCCCGTCACGATAGAAAAAGAATACGAAGAGGATGCTCAGGGTCAGTTCGAGAATACCGCCGCCGATCTGCGCGCTGCGCGCCAGCAACCAGTTACCCACCTGCCCCAGATAAGGCTTGAGCGATACCATCATCGCTGCGCCGTGCTCATCAATGCTGTTCCAGAGCCCGACCAGCCGCTCGCCCACCAGGGGAATCGAACCCAGCCAGGCCGGCGCTTCGGGTAGACCCTCGACCTGCGCATCCTTGATGAACGCCGTGGCATCGCGAACATGGTCGGCGAGGTTGAAACCCAGCCACACCAGTGGTGCCGCTACCAGCACCATCCAGCCCACCGTCAGCAATGCCGCCGCCAGCGACTCGCGGCCATTGAGCCAACGGGTCAACAAGCGCATCAACGGCCAACTGGCAAAGGCCAGGACCGCACCCCAGAACAACGCCGACCAGAACGGCGCCATCACCCAGAAGCTCGCGCCGAACAGCACCACGAGCAGGATCTGCACCAACAGGCGATCGTTATTGATCATCTAAAGTCTCGAAAAAGTCAGTCAGCAAAAGAGTAGGCGAACACGGCGTACGCGCTCGCCCGGTACAGCCTACCGCAATAGCTCGATGTGCAGGCCAGAGCCTTCGGCACGTCCGGTTTCCATCCGCGCAGAACGCACGCCCTGGCCAATCAGCGCCTGACGCCAGGCTTCGGCATTCGCTCCGGAAATACTGACCCGCAAGGTGGTGTCGAGATTCAGTCCGCGAGAAATCAGGCGTAGCCAGGTCTCGTCAGATGCGTCGCTCAACGCGGAAAAGTCGAGCTCACCAGTGCTCCTGAGTTCACGCAGCAAGGTCGCGGAGGTCGGCAACAACTCGCCCAGCGGTGCCGAAGCTTCGAACTGTTCGACATGCAGATAGGCTTTGCGATTACCACGGGTGATGCTGTACAGCGCGACGAGTGTGTTGTCCCGAGGAGCGGCAAGTCGCAGCAGCAAATAGGCTTGTTGATCGTCGGCGCCGTACAGCTTGGCGTTGCCGAAGACTTGATTGGCCCAGAGGCTGCTTTCGCCGCAATCGCGCGCCTGGCACCAAAAGAGCAACCCGGCGTCCTGTTTTTGCAAAGCCTCGCGGGCAGCGGTGAACGCCTCGATGGATGAATGCTCCGGTGGCAACTCGTAGGTCACCGAAGTGACGTTGCCGCGGGCACTGACCTGACCGTCGAAACGTAACTGGCCACTGATCTTGCGGATCGAGCCCAACGGGTAGATCCGCTCCAGCTCGGCGGCGGGGCGATAGTCGACAATCTGGGCGTCGACCATGCGCGGCACTATCGGCAGGTCCTGACTACCCGGAATATCGGCGGCGAACAACAAGGGACTGAAACTGCACAGCACCAGCAAACTGAATGAACGCATGGATAGACTCATCGGATCAGCATGGCCTGAGCGCCCTTGATGACACTGGCTTCATCGGCGCGTTTCGGTATCTGCAGTCCACGCTGCACCGCCGGCCGGGCCTCCATGGTTGCCATCCAGCGTTGCAATGCCGTCAAGCCCTCCACCGAGACGCCCGACCACTCGTAACCTCGCACCCACGGAAAGGTTGCGATGTCGGCAATGCTGTACTCGTCGGCGAGGAACTCCACGCTTTGCAAACGCGTGTCGAGTACTTCGTAGAGGCGACGGGTTTCATGCTGATAGCGGTCGATGGCGCCCTGGAGTTTTTCCGGAAAGTAGCGGAAGAACACGTTGGCCTGGCCCTGCATCGGGCCGATCCCCCCCATCTGGAACATCAGCCACTGCAATACCACCGAACGGCCCTTTGGGTCGCAAGGCATCAGTTTGCCGGTTTGTTCAGCGAGGTAAATCAGGATGGCGCCGGATTCGAACACAGCGAAATCGCCATTGGCGCGGTCGACAATCGCCGGAATCCGTCCATTGGGGTTGATCTTGAGGAAGTCCGCGGACTTCTGCTCCTTATTGTCGAAACTCAAGGCATGCACCGTGTAGGGCAGGCTGAGTTCCTCGAGCACGATAGAGACCTTGTGGCCATTTGGGGTCGCAGCGGTGTAGAGATCTATCATGGTTGTCTCCCATTTCAACCCGCCCAGCCTCGACAGTTGCTCGGCGCAAGTCAAGGAATGGCGAAGAACCGATTGAAACAGTCTGCGACAAGGTCGGCTCCGGGTTCGTCATTGAGGTGCAAATGATGGCCGCCGGGCAGCTGTTCACGGCTAAAGGGTAGACGCTCCAGCAATTCTGGGTGTTTGGCGAGCATGCCGTCGGCAGCGACCACCAGTGTTGCAGGGCATTTGACCCGCTGGACGAAGGCCATGGCCTGTTCAGTGGTAAGGCGCAGTGGCGATGGCAGCGTGAGGCGACTATCGGTGCGCCAGGTGTAACCGCCCGATACCGGCATCAGACCACGCTGCGCCAGCAGTTCAGCGGCCTCGCGGCTGACCGCCACCAGCCCTTTCATGCGCGCTTCGATGGCACGGTCGAGGGTGTCGTAGACCGGTTTGCGCTTTTCCCGCAGATCCAGTTGCGCTTGCAGGGCCATCCCCATGCGCTCGGCAGCGTTTTCACCCTTGTCTGTAGGAGGAATGATGCCGTCGATCAACGCCAGGTGGGTGACCCGCTCGGGCATCGATCCGGCGATGATCAGTGAAGCGATGGCGCCCATCGAATGCCCCATCAGCGCAAATTTCTTCAGTCCAAGCTGTTCGGCGACTTGCAGCACATCGTGGGCATAGTCCCACATGGCGTAACCGGCTCCCGGCGGGCGGTGCCCGGAATGACCGTGACCGGCCATGTCCAGCGCTATGATGCGCAGGCCTTTGAGCTTGGGTGCCAGGCGGGCAAAGCTGTTGGCGTTGTCCAGCCAGCCATGCAGGGCAATCACCGGCAAACCGTTTTCAGGACCGAACAGGTGCGCCGCCAGTTCGATGTGCGGCAGACTCAGGCGGACTTCTTCGACGACGTGGCTCATGCGCAATCCTGTTGTCGACGGCCGTCCCAGCGGTTGAACAGGCCTTTGAGCATTTCCGCGGTATCAAGAGGACGCTCGAGCGGAAACATGTGGCCACCGGGCATGGTCAACGACTCGCCCAGCGGCAGGCGGTCGACCGAACTGGCGTGATGGCGCATGACCACGCGACTGTTGTGCCCGCGAACCACCGCCAGCGGCACTTTCAACTGCCGGGTGCTGCCCGGGCTGGTGTGCGGCACGCCGCGATAGATGCTGATTTCCGTGGCCGGGTCGAAACGCAGGCGCAGCTTGTCGCCATCCTGGTGCAAACCATGCTGCAGGTAGGCATCGAAGCATTCCGGGTCGAAACCGCGAAACAGGGTCTTGCCGGCGAAATACTTGCGGGCGCTTTCCAGGTCGGCGAATTCTTCACGACGGCCGAGGGTACGGCCGGCCGGGGTCAAGCGGTCGATGAAACCAAAACGCTTGGCCGCACGGATGACCCATCGATCGGTTCGGGTCAGCACCGGCGAGTCGAGCATCACCACGCCGCGATACAACTCGGGGCAGCGCAAGGCCGCATGCAGATGCAACACGCCACCGAAGGAATGACCGACGCCCCACACGGGCTCGGCCTGCCGTTGCAGGTGATGGATCAACTCGTCCACCAGGTTGTACCAATTGTCATCGGCCGGGAAACGCGGGTCGTGGGCGTGCTGCTCCAGATGCGTCACCTGATACTCGGGTGCCAGCGCCGCAAACAACTTGCCGTAGGTCCCCGAAGGAAAACCATTGGCGTGGGCGAAAAAGATCTGTTGCGACATACCTGCAAATCCATAAGCGAAAACAGGCATTGATTGTCCGCAAGACCGCGTCCTGCAGCAATGACCGTAACTGCCAGGAATGATGACAGTCCGGTCAAGGCTATGGCTTGAGCTCAGCGTGTCGGCGGATTCTCCCCCAACGGCACCACCGCCATGGTCAGCCGCGACACGCAACTGGCCTTGCCTTCATCACTGGTCAGCCGAATGTCCCAGACATGGGTCGTGCGGCCGATGTGGATCGGCTTGGCCACCGCCGTCACCCGCCCGCTGCGCAGGCCGCGCAAATGGTTGGCGTTGATTTCCAGGCCCACGCAATAGAATTTGCTGGCATCGATACACAGGTAGCTGGCCATCGACCCGACCGTTTCGGCCAGCACCACCGAGGCACCGCCATGCAGCAAGCCGTAGGGCTGATGGGTGCGGTGATCGACGACCATACTGGCAGACAGGGACTCCTCGTCGAAGGCTTCGAAACGGATGTCCAGCACTTCGCCGATGGTGTTTTTCTGGATTGCGTTCAACTGCTCGATGTTTGGAGTGGTACGCCACAGGCTCATCGCAGAGTTTCCTTGCTGGTTTTGTTCGTGGATCAATCCTGCCACAGCACCGCTTCGTTGCGCTCGCTCCATTCTTCAAAGCGCTCGCCATAAGCCGCTTCGATCACGTTGCGCTTGATCTTCAGGGTCGGGGTGAGAAAGCCGTTTTCCACGGCCCAACTGTCCTTGACCACCACCAGGCGGCGCAGTCGCTCATGTTTGTCGAGGGCGCCGTTGACCTCTTCCAGCAGTTTTTCCAGGCTGGAATGCAAGCCGGCGCGGGCAGCCCCGCCAGCGTCCTGCTGGCCGACCGCCGACAACACGCACAAGCCCAGCGGTGCGCTCAAGCCATCGCCCACCACACAGACCTGTTCGAT
Organism: Pseudomonas sp. GW821-FHT01C01; assembly: GCF_059422645.1. Taxonomy (NCBI): domain Bacteria; kingdom Pseudomonadati; phylum Pseudomonadota; class Gammaproteobacteria; order Pseudomonadales; family Pseudomonadaceae; genus Pseudomonas; species Pseudomonas sp. GW821-FHT01C01. Next base: position 9,096 of record NZ_JBWKXF010000020.1, read on the forward strand.
GCGCGAATGCACGGCCAGGCGATTTTCAATCGGCGCCGGGGCCACGTATTTGCCTTTGCTGGTCTTGAAGATTTCCTTCAGGCGCCCGGTCAGGCGCAGATTGCCTTCGGCGTCTTCCTCGCCCTTGTCGCCGGTGCGCAGGAAGCCGTCCTCGGTAATGGTGTCAGCGGTTTTTTCCGGTTCCTTGAAATACCCGAGCATGGTCGCGCCACTGCGCACCATGACCTCCCCCGTCTCGGCGATCCGCACTTCGACTTCAGGGCAGGGTTTGCCGATCCAGCCCGGTTTGTTCTGGCCCGGCATGCCGATGTGGGAGTAACCGCAACTCTCGGTCATGCCGTAGACCTCCAGCACGTCCAGTCCCAATTTGCGGTACCACTGCAACAAGGTCTGCGGCACCGGAGCCGCGCCGGACAAGGCGATGCGCAAAGCATCCAGCCCGAGCCCGGCGAGAACTTTATGCCCGACCCGTTTGCCGATGATCGGCAGGCCGAGCAGGAGGTCGAGGCGTTTTGCCGGGATCTTGCTGTACACGCCCATCTGGAATTTGGTCCAGATGCGCGGCACGCCAAACAGCGCGGTGGGACGTGCACGCTGCAGGTCGGTGAGAAAGGTGTCCAGGCTCTCGGCGAAAAACACCGTCTGGCCGGTATAAATCGACGCGAGTTCGACGAACATCCGCTCGGCGACGTGGCACAGCGGCAGGTAGGACAACAACCGGTCCGACTCGTTGAGACCGAACAACGAAGTGCCACGGGTGGTGGCGAACCCCAGACTGCCGAAGCTGTGCATCACGCCTTTGGGCAGGCCGGTAGTGCCGGAGGTGTAAATGATGGTTGCCAGTTGATCGGCGGCAGGTTTGGGATCGTCCTGGATCGGCGAGCTGCGTTGCAGGTCGTCCCAACTGAAATCAAAGTCGCCGGGAGGATGCAGCGGCAGGTTGATGGTCGGCAGGTCGGGGCTGACGCCACGGGACATGCCTGGCCAGTCGTCGAGCTTGCCGATGAACGCCAGCGCCGCTTCCGAGTGTTCAAGTACCTGGGAAACCGATTCGGCGGTGAGGTTGGGGTACAACGGCACCGACACATGCCCGGCCATCCAGATCGCCAGGTCGGCAATGATCCAGTGGGCACAGTTCTTCGAGATCAGGGCGATATGGCTGCCCTGCGGCAGTTCCCGTGCCCGCAACCAATGAGCCGCGCAACGGGCCTGGTGACCGACGTCCGCCCAGGTCAACGTCTCGACCTGGCCGCCTCCGACCGGCTGGACCAGAAAGCGCTGGCGGGGATGACGGGCCTCACGCTCGTAGAAAACGTCCAGCGGCAAACGAAAAGCAGAAGACATGCGACTCGCTCCTGTGATTTTGGTCTGGAGCAAGCGTAGTCAACCAAGCAAGTGCTTGGTTAACTATTTCATTCAAAACTTTCCAGGCGATGACGTCCCTGTGGGAGCGTGGCTTGCCCGCGATGCAGACTCCGCGGTTTATCAGGTAAACCGAGTCGATACCTTCGCGGGCAAGCCACGCTCCCACAGAAATGCGGCGTTATGGGTGCTTGATGCTGTCGAGCTTCATCGACCCGATCAGTAACTCATCGCCCTTGAGTTCGGCCAACCCGGCGGTGCTGACTTTTTCCGGCGGATGCCCGGCACCATGTTGCAGGTAACTCAACAAATGCCCCACCAGCGGGTTGTGGCTGACCAAAAGGACGTTGCTCACCGATACGAGTTGCTCAGCCACTTTGTCCGGATCGGTTTCCGGAGTCAGCCAATCTACGGTGCGGATCTCGGGCTCGAAGCCCAACGCCTCGCGCACCAGTTGCGCCGTTTGCTGTGCACGCAGGTAGGGGCTGGCATAAATCGCCGTCAGCGGCTGGCCCATCAACCGCGCCGCGCTGCTCAACACTTCCTTGCGGCCATGGTCGGTCAGTGCCCGCTCGGAATCGGGTCGAGTGCCGTAAGGCTCGGCCTCACCATGACGCAATACCCAGAGTTTCATAGCTTGGGTTCCTCATCTCGGGCCGGATGCGGTGCCGGTGCCACGACATGCGGCGCTTCACCTTCCGGCGTACGCGGCGCCGGCCAATCGGCGAACGGCCAGGGTTTCTGGTCGCTGTGAAAGCTGCCGAAACGCCCGATCTGCGCCAGAAACTGGCTCAGGCTGTCGCCGAAATTCATCAGGCTGGCGCTCGGGGCGCCATAAAACAAACGATAGATCAACTGCACCAGCACGACGGCGCCGAGGATGAACTGCGCCACTTGCCACACCAGTACGAAGACGATCATCCACAACACCCGCAGCAGGATGGATTCGTATTTGGCTTCTACTTTCGGATCGTTCATGCGCAACTCCCTGCTTTTCTGGCAAGTGTGATTAGTTGAAACCACTGGTGGAAATAAAGTCGACATCGGTTTTCGGTTCGCCACGCATTAACAGACCGATGACCTGTTCCAGCGTGCGACCTTCGAACAGGATCGCGTGCAGCCCGGCGACCAGCGGCATGTACACGCCAACCTCCTGCGCCTTGGCCTTGAGCACTTTAAGCGTGTTGACCCCTTCGGCGACTTCGCCCAGGCGTGTGACGGCCTCGTCCAGGCTCAGGCCCTGGCCGAGGGCGAAGCCGACCTGATAGTTACGGCTCTTGGGCGACGAGCAGGTCACGATCAGATCGCCCACGCCCGCCAGCCCCAGGAAGGTCATCGGGTTGGCGCCCTGATTCACCGCGAAGCGGGTCATTTCCGCCAATGCCCGGGTGATCAGCATGCTCTTGGTGTTTTCCCCCATGCCCAGCGCCACCGCCATGCCGGCGATGATCGCGTAGACGTTTTTCAACGCCCCGCCCAGCTCCACGCCGAAACGATCGGCACTGGCGTAAACACGAAAGGTGCGGCCGTGCAACGCGGCCTGAACCTGCTGGCACAGTTCTTCGTCTTCACTGGCGACCACTGTGGCGGTCAGCGCGTGTTCGGCGATTTCACGGGCCAGGTTGGGTCCGGACAGGACGCCGATGCGCGCCTGCGGGGCGATCTCTTCGAGGATCTCGCTCATCAGCTTGAACGTGTGGGCTTCGATGCCTTTGGTCAGGCTCACCAGCAATTTGCCGGTCAACCGTTCGGCGTGCGGCACCAGCACCGAGCGCAGCGCGCTGGAGGGCAATGCGACGAAACACAGGTCACAGGCATCCAGGGTGACTTGCAGGTCGGTGACCGGCGTCACGCCGGGCAGAATCTTGATGCCTTTGAGGTAACGCGGGTTCTCGCGATTGACCCGAATGGCCTCGGCCTGTTCGGGGTCACGCATCCACTGAAGGACCTGATGCCCGTTCTCGGCCAGCAGATTAGCCACGGCGGTCCCAAAACTTCCGCCTCCCAGGACCGCAATTGGGCGCTGTTCAGTCATATGCAATCCGTTAATCCATACCAGTGGCGATGTCGGCATTATACGGGGCAGCCCCTTGGCGGCCAGCCCCGACGTCAAATACTGGCAGCCGTGGGAAGAAGACCAACAAATCCGAGGAAAATGCGGGCATCGTGAATGGAAAAGTCATTCGGCTCGGTTAACATGCGCGCCATTAATCTCTGACAGGGACGTGTTGTGTCTCCGGGCTCTCCTTCACCGCGTTCGCCTCTGGTACTGGCGCTGATTTTCAGCTCGCCATTGCTGGCCGACGACTTGTTCCTGGACAGCGAACCGCTGCCCCAAGTGCTCACGGCCACGCGCCTGAAGCAGTCGCCGGCTGCCGTTCCGGGGAGCATGACCGTGATCGACAGCGCCCTGATCCACGCCAGCGGTGCCCGCGACATCAGCGAACTGCTGCGCCTGGTGCCGGGGATGATGGTCGGCAACATCAGTGGCAACCAGGCCGCAGTGAACTACCACGGCACCAACGCGACGCAGGCGCGGCGCATGCAAGTGCTGATCGACGGGCGCTCGGTGTATCGCGCCGGCCTGGCCACCGTGGACTGGAGTGACATTCCGGTGGCCATGGAAGACATCGAGCACATCGAAGTCTTTCGCGGGCCGAATACCGTCAGCTACGGCGCCAATGCCCTGATGGCGGTGGTCAACATCATTACCCGGCGGCCGGCCGACAGTCACGGTACGCGCATGAAGGTCACCCAGGGCCAGCGTGGCATCGACGACTTTTACGCCAGCCAGGGCGTGGGCTGGGAGGATGGCGACTTGCGTCTGTCCCTGTCCGGCCAGCAAGACGACGGCTTTGACAGCGACCGCACTGGCGCTGACTACCACGACGGCCGCCGCTTGAACCGTTTCAACCTCGCCGTCAGCCAGACACTCAATGAACAGCAAAGTATTGATTGGCAGTTGAATGCCAAGGACGGCACCAACCAGCGGCCCTATACCTACCGGCCGGTGTTCCCGGGAATTACCCGCGCCGGCAACGACTCCGACGTCACCGCCAAGGACTATGCCGGGTCATTGCGCTGGAACCTCGATATCAATCCCGATCACAGCCTTTATATCCAGGGTTCGGCCCAACACTGGGATCGCCAGCAAACCTGGCGCGCCTGCGACGCAGAAATTTCGTTCAGCCCGCAACTGACCGAGCTCTGGCAAATGAACCCGAACTACACCGAACGCCTGGCCCGCAATATCACTAGCTTCATCAGTCCTGGTGCGCCGGCCGGCACACCCGCCGAGCAGGCGTTGGCCAACCAGGTACTCGATCAATGGCGCAACGGTGCGAGCCAGACCGTTTGCGGCGACATCGACCAGAGCACCCGGGAATCGCGTTACGACCTCGAACTGCAGGACACCCTGAGCCTTGCCGATAACCTGCGGCTGGTCAGCGGGATAAACTATCGTTACGACCGGGCGGACTCCGAAACCTACTTCAATGGCACTCTCGATGACTCGATCTGGCGGGCGTTCGGCCAGTTCGAGTGGCGTGCCACCGAACACTGGCTGCTGCAAGGCGGTGCCATGTTCGAAGATACCCGGTTGATCGGCAGCTCGCTGGCACCCCGCGTGGCGGTCAACTACCTGATCAACCCGCGCCACGGCTTGCGTGCGGTGTACTCCGAGGCTATCCGTTCGCCGGACATGTTCGAGAACAACGTCAACTGGAGTTATCAGGTCACCAACCTCAAACCCGGTGCCTTTGGCCAGTCCAGCGCCCGTTATTTCGTCAAGACCCGTGGCCCCGGCAACCTCGATCAAGAGCACATGCGCTCCCGGGAGCTCGGCTACAACGGCTATTTCCCCGAACCGGGGCTGGCGCTCGACGTGAAGCTGTTCCACGACGAAATCACCGGCATGATCAGTGAACCGCTGCGCAACAATCAGTACATCGCCAGCAATGCCAACAAGGCGCGTTTTTCGGGGGGCGAAACCCAGCTCGACTGGCGTGTCGGCAGCCTCGATCGCCTGCGACTGACCTATGCCTACGTCGATGCCGACGCCAGCAACCCGCTGGATGCCCAACAGACTGCACGCAACAGTGGTTCCGCCGGGTGGATGCGCGATTGGGGCCGGGGCTGGAACAGTGCGCTTTTCTACTATGGGGATGACGCCCTCAACGGCTACCGCTTCGAACGGGTCGATGCGCGCATCGCCAAACGTATCGGCCTGGGCAAGGCCAGCCTGGAACTGGCCGGGGTGCTCCAGCAACGGCTGGACAATCAGCCGACCACCTTCATCGATAACAATTATGACCAGCGCCACGTGATGTATTTCAGTGCGGAGCTGGAGCTTTAAGATGCCGCGTCGTCCGGCCTGCAGAATGCCGCCCCTGGGCCGGCTGCTGGTCGCACTTTGCCTGTTGTTATGCGGCATGCTGGGCAGCCTGGCGAGTAATGCGGCCGACATTTTGCTCACGGGGGCCGAAGACAGCCCCGGAGTGCGAGCGTTTACCCAGGCCCTGAGCGAGTTGCGGCCGGGCGATAACGTACGATTCCAGACACTGGCCAGTATGCCAATACCGGACAAGCTGCCGGAAAACATCCGCTTGATTCTGCTCGACCTGCCCAGCCTCGACTGGCGCCTGCAAGACACCCAGGGCCCGGCGACACTGGTGCTGCGTGTCAGCCGCTTGCAAGCCCGGCAGCGCTTGAACAATACGTTGCCTGCGCGCCTTTGCCTGCTATGGAGCGATCCACCGCTGGGCCGCCAGTTGCGCTTGACCCGCACCCTGTTGCCTCAAGCCAAACGCATCGGCGTGCTCTACGACAACCACAGCGAATTCCTCTTGAATGAGCTGCGTCAGGCCGCCCTCCCCTTGGGTCTTGAGGTGGTCACCCAGCGCTGGGACAACACTCAAGACAGCCGTCCGTTACAGGCCTTGCTGGAAAACAGCGACGTGTTGCTGGGCCTGGACGACGCCGACCTGTACAACCCGCAAACCGCCAAGAACCTGCTGCTGAGCAGCTACTCACGGCAAATGGCGCTGATTGGACCCAACGCGGGATTCGTCAAGGCCGGGAGCCTGGCCAGCACCTACAGCGACCAGAGTGATTGGCTGGCGGTCGTCGACGAAATGCTCGACCGGCCACCGGCCACCTGGCCGCGCACGCATTATCCCCATCTATTCAAAGTCTCGAGCAACCCACAGGTGGCGCGTTCACTGGGACTCGAGCAGATAAACGAAGCGTCTGTCGCCACACTGCTGGCTGAAGGAGAACGCCGTCCATGAACTTGCGCCGTCGCTGGGACATCAACACCCGTACCCAACTCATCAGCCTCGGCCCCGCCCTGCTGTTGACCTTGTTGTTGATCAGCTTCTTCACGTTCGTGCGCATCCAGGATCTGCGTCAGGAAATCACCCACACTGGCCAGTTGATCGCCAACCAACTGGCCCCCGCTACCGAATACGGGGTGATTTCGGGCAATAGTGAAGTGCTCGAAACCTTGCTCAAGGCGACACTGGCCACGCCCAATGTGCGCTTTCTGGAAATCCAGGACGGTGCCAACCGGGTTCTGGTGTACGTCGAACAACCAAGCGAACTTCACAATCGTGCGCAACAGGTCGAAGTGTTCCAGGCACCGATACGGCTACAGCGCATCGCTTTGCACAATGATTTTTTCCAGAGCAGCAAAACTGCCAACGCGGCTCCCACCGAAGACTATCTCGGCCGGGTGATCGTCGGGCTGTCCAATGATGCCTTCAGCCAGCGCCAGCAGGAAATCGTGCTCAAGGCCGCCATTCTGGCGCTGTTTGCCCTGCTGTTTACCTTCCTCGTGGCCCGGCGTCTGGCGGGCAGCCTGTCGCAACCGATCCGTGATATCGGCAATGCAGTCAAGGCGATCCAGGACGGCGACTACAAAACACCGCTGCCGATTGTCGACGACACTGAACTGGGCGCGCTGTCGCAACACATCAACAACCTCGCCAGCGGTCTCGAACAGGCCAGCCGCGAACAGCATCAGGCCATGGCGCAGTTGATCCAGACCCGCGAAGAGGCGGAAAAGGCCAACAACGCCAAATCCGACTTCCTCGCCATGATGAGCCATGAACTGCGCACGCCGATGAATGGCGTACTGGGCATGCTGCAGTTGCTGGAAACCACTGACATGACCGAGGAACAGGTGGAATACGCGGCGCTGGCCTCGGAATCCACCGAGCACTTGCTCAAGGTCATCAACGACATCCTGGATTTCTCGCGGATCGAACGTTCGGAGCTGGAACTGGAGCACATTCCGTTCAACCTCGCCGACCTGATCGGCAGTTGCGCCCAGTCGTTCCAGCACAGCGCCGCGCAACGCGGTCTGGACTTGAAACTGAAGATCCCCGACGACATGCGTGGTTTGCAGGTCAAGGGCGACCCGACGCGTATCCGGCAGATATTGGTCAATCTGGTCGGCAATGCACTGAAGTTCACCGAACAGGGCCGCATCACCCTCGAGGCGCAATGGCAGTCGCTGGATCACGAGTTGCTGTGGTTCACCTGCACTGTGCGCGACAGCGGTATCGGCATTCCGGCGCAAAGCCTGGAACTGATGTTCAACGCCTTCCAGCAGGCCGACAGCTCCATTTCAAGGCGTTACGGCGGCACCGGGCTGGGCCTGCCGATTGCCCGCACCCTCGCCGAGCGCATGGGAGGCACCTTGCGCGCGCAGAGTGAGGAAGGCCGCGGTTCGGTGTTCACCCTGGAAATTCCCCTGGCACTGCACCAGCAGACGCAGCCGCTGTTGAGCCCGCGCGCGCAAACCGGCAACAGCGCCGGCGAAGGGCGCAATGTGCTGCTGGTCGAAGACAACCCGGTCAACCAGACGGTCATCGAAGCCATGTTGCGCAGTCTGGGCTTCAAGGTCAGTGTCGCCGCCGACGGCGCCCAGGCGGTACGCAGCGCCGAGAGCCTGATTTTCGAAGCGATCCTGATGGATTGCCGCTTGCCGATCATCGATGGCTATGAAGCCACCCGGCAGATCCGCCAACTGCCCGGGTGCACCGACCTGCCGATCATCGCCCTGACCGCCAACGCCTTGCAGGGCGATCGCGAAGCCTGTTTGTCGGCGGGGATGAACGATTACCTGGCCAAGCCCTTCAAACGGACTGATCTGCAGCAAATTCTGCAGCGCTGGGTGCAGTAGTACAGGCCTTTCGAGCATCTGCGACTGGCGTGAAAGGCGAAAGTGCGGCAGTCTTAAGCACCCGAACAGGCCCGAAATGGGGCTTGAATAATAATTTCAGTGCACAAGTGTACATTCATGTCCTTGGTGCTGTGACTTTCACCACAACGCAATAGTCTATGAGTAGGCTGCCGGTTCGAGGCATGAACGCTTCGATCGGCCGGGAAGATTTGCCCCACCTGCCGCATGGGACTATTGAGGAGCTCGCATGACCAAACAAAACGCCTTTACCCGGGAAGACCTGCTGCGCTGCAGTCGCGGTGAGCTGTTCGGCCCTGGTAACGCGCAACTGCCCGCCCCGAACATGCTGATGGTTGACCGCATCACCCTGATCAGCGAAGAAGGTGGCAAGTACGGCAAAGGTGAATTGGTCGCCGAGCTGGATATCACTCCGGACCTGTGGTTCTTCGCCTGCCACTTCGAAGGCGATCCGGTAATGCCAGGCTGCCTGGGCCTCGACGCCATGTGGCAACTGGTCGGTTTCTTCCTGGGCTGGCAAGGCCTGCCGGGCCGTGGCCGTGCGCTGGGTTCGGGCGAAGTGAAATTCTTCGGTCAGGTCCTGCCGACCGCCAAGAAAGTCACCTATAACATCCATATCAAACGCGTCCTCAAGGGCAAGCTGAACCTGGCCATCGCCGACGGTTCGGTCACTGTCGACGGTCGCGAAATCTACACCGCCGAAGGCCTCCGGGTCGGCGTGTTCACCTCCACTGACAACTTCTAAGGGTTATCCGCATGCGCCGCGTCGTTATCACTGGTCTGGGCATCGTTTCTTGCCTGGGCAATGACAAAGAGACCGTCTCCGCTAACCTGCGTGCAAGCCGCCCTGGCATCCGGTTCAATCCGGAATATGCCGAAATGGGTCTGCGTAGCCAGGTTTCCGGCTCCATCGACCTCAACCTTGAAGAACTGATCGATCGCAAGATTTATCGCTTCGTCGGCCACGCGGCAGCTTATGCCTACCTGGCCATGAAAGACGCCATCACCGACTCGGGCCTGACCGAAGAGCAGGTTTCCAACCCGCGTACCGGCCTGATCGCCGGTTCCGGTGGCGCATCGACCCTGAACCAGATGGAAGCGCTGGACATCCTGCGCGAGAAAGGCGTCAAGCGCGTCGGCCCATACCGCGTCACGCGGACCATGAGCAGCACCGTTTCCGCTTGCCTGGCCACTCCGTTCAAGATCAAGGGCCTGAACTACTCCATCGCTTCTGCCTGCGCCACCAGTGCTCACTGCATCGGTACCGCCATGGAACAGATCCAGATGGGCAAGCAGGACATCGTCTTCGCCGGTGGCGGTGAAGAAGAGCACTGGAGCCAGTCGTTCCTGTTCGACGCCATGGGCGCCCTGTCCAGCAAGCGCAACGACACCCCGGAAAAAGCCTCCCGCGCCTACGACGCCGACCGTGACGGTTTCGTCATCGCCGGCGGTGGCGGCATGGTCGTGGTTGAAGAGCTGGAACACGCTCTGGCCCGTGGCGCGAAGATCTATGCGGAAATCGTCGGCTACGGCGCGACCTCCGACGGCTACGACATGGTTGCCCCAAGCGGCGAAGGCGCGATCCGCTGCATGCAGCAGGCGCTGTCCACCGTCGATACCCCGATCGACTACCTGAACACCCACGGCACCTCGACTCCGGTCGGCGACGTCGCGGAAATGAAAGGTGTGCGTGAAGTGTTCGGCGACAAGGCTCCAGCCATCAGCTCCACCAAGAGCCTGTCGGGTCACTCCCTGGGCGCCGCCGGCGTTCACGAAGCGATCTACTGCATGCTGATGATGGAAGGCAACTTCATTGCCGGCTCCGCCAACATCGACGAGCTGGACCCTGAAGTAGCCGATCTGCCGGTACTGACCAAGACCCGCGAAAACGCCACCATCAACACCGTGATGAGCAACAGCTTCGGTTTCGGTGGCACTAACGCCACGCTGGTACTGAAGCGCTGGGAAGGTAAGTAATTTCCCGCTGCTGAGCCGCACATGAAAACGCCCCGACTGGTTCGGGGCGTTTTTTTTGCCTGAAATACGGGGACTGCCGTAATGCTGTCCGTAGCAGCTGGCGAAGCCTGCGTTCGGCGACGAAGTCGTCGTGAAATCATTAAGCCCAGTGTGTCAGGCAAACCGCATGCGCAGGATTTGCGACGACTTCGTCGCCGAACGCAGGCTTCGCCAGCTGCTACAGGTCCTGTGTTGTGTCGCAACTCTTCAATGCGTACATGAAGCTTTTGTCATGAAACTCAGCGGCCTGCGACGCAATGCCGCAGAACTAAAGGCCTGCGGGACTTTCTCCGATTTTGCAAAAGTCTGTTTCCAAATCGAAGCGTTTACTTAGCAAGCTAACAAAACATATAACGGAGGCCTGCACATGCCTTGCTGCAGATAACAGAGATTGGAGCTAGCAGATGACTGTAAAAGTAACTGAACGCGACGATTCACATAAATCCCACGAGGGTGTAGCCGCCGGTATCCGGATCTGGGACGTGCATCAACAAGACCTGCTGGTCGGGATGTTCCATTCCGAGGCTGACGCACAAAACTACAGGGCCGAACTGGAAATGCTCGAGCGCAAACGCGAACTTGCGACCGGTTGAAAACAGACTCCACCACCGTGCAGCCTGCCCCTCCCCGCACGGGCGGGCTGCATCCGGATCACACGGCTCAGGCAATCTGAACGGCCGCTAAATGAAGAGAGTCGTCGATCACCACCGAAGGGACAACACCGACGATCCGCCCCGCCTCAAGCTTCACCACTTCACACTCACCATCGCCCATGCCGTCATTGCGGATGGAAAACTGGATCGAAGTTGGATGACGCTTGCCGTAATCGAAACTCATGCCGCAGGCGATCAGAAAATCGATTTTCGCTCCCGCCAGTTCAATTTCCTTGTCCCGCTCACCGTCTTTCAACAGCGCATAATCAAGGCACAAGTTGATACCGAATGGGCAGCCCGGAACGAGACTATTAATAAACCTTCCTTCGTAACCACCAAAATAACTGTGTTCGGCCTGCACACTACTGACTTCCTTTACCCTGACGACAACCTCGTCAAACAACTTGAAAAACCAATAGCCGTCTTCAGTACCTACATGCTTGCCGAAATCGATGCCTGATACATAGCGCTTCGGCCACATCGACATCAATGGCCTATCAGCCTCGTAATCCTTATTGGAGATCGTCAGTAAGTAATTAATAACATCGTAATAACCAGACTCACCCTCTCCAACTTTAATCAGCGTCGCACAACTTCCCGCCAGCAGAACGATCTTGCCGTATTGCTCCACTGGCAGTTCGCTGATCAACAACGCCACACACTCTGGCACCTTTTGCAGATAAGCCGAATTCAACTCATGGAGTTCCTCTTCACTGCGGACCTGGTGCCAGGGAATATTCCAGAAAAACTCAGGCAGTGTAAAGAAAACACAAGCGACCTCACCATGGTCCTCGCGGGCGGCCTTTGCAGCAATCTTGATCTTTCGGCGCACCAGGTAAGCGCGCTCGGCCAGTTCATCGTCCAGATAATCGAGAATGGATTGTTCGGGCATTCGCGGGTGCGATAACTGCGACTTGAAAGTGGGTTGGCGTAACGAAGCGATACTTATCAGCATTGAAGACATCCTTATCCATTAAAATTCATTCCATTTGTTTTCTCCTTATTAATTAACCACTCACCCAAGAGAGATTATTTTCAGCAAAAGAAAACCCGAAAGATCGTATCGATACGATCTTTCGGGTTCAATTATTTAATCCTGCAAAGTACTAGCAATCATGTAACGCGAGTGAGTCGATTACCACATCAGATCATCAGGAATCTTGTAGGCCGCGTACGGATCGTCCTCGACACTGACTTCCTCGGTTTGCACATTCAGTTGCACGATGCGTTGTGGGTCGCGCTCCTGAATCTTCAATGCCGCCTCGCGCGGAATCACTTCGTAGCCGCCAGCGTGATGCACGATGGCCAGCGAACCGCTGCTGAGCTTGTTGCGCATCAGGGTGTTGACGGAGATGCGCTTGACCTTCTTGTCGTCGACGAAGTTGTAGTAATCCTCGGTCGTCAGTTTCGGCAGGCGCGAGACTTCGATCAATTGCTTGACCTGCGCCGCACGGGCCTTGGCCTCGGCTTTCTCCTGCTGCTGGCGGTTGAGTTCCTGGTCGCGCTTGACCTTCTCGGCCATGGCTTCCTGCGCCGCGCGCTGCTGGGAGTCATCCAGCTCGATCTGGCCTTTGTGGGCCAGGCGTTGTTGTTTCTGCTTGTCTTTGCTGACCTGCTTGGCCTGCTTCTGGTTGACCAGCCCTGCTTTGAGCAACTGGTCGCGAAGGGAAATGCTCATGGTGCTTATTACTCACTTAGGCCACTGCTCAACCGCAGCTGGGCAAATTCTTTTCCTGACGTTTGGCTTCGCCCCACAAGGCGTCCAACTCTTCGAGGGTGCAATCTTCCATGGGACGACGGGTATCGCGCAATGCCTGTTCGATAAAACGAAAGCGTCTTTCAAACTTGCCGTTGGCGCCACGCAATGCGGCTTCCGGATCGACCTTGAGATGCCGCGCCAGATTGACCACGGAAAACAGCAGGTCGCCGATCTCGTCGGCCACGGCCTCGGGATCGTTTTCCGACATGGCTTCGAGGACTTCATCGAGCTCTTCACGCACTTTATCGAGCACCGGCAAAGCGTCCGGCCAGTCGAACCCGACCTGCCCCGCGCGCTTCTGCAATTTTGCCGAACGGGACAGCGCCGGCAGTGCGGCGGGAACATCATCGAGCAACGACAACTGCTCGGGTGCCGAAGATTTCTCCGCGCGCTCTTCGGCCTTGATCTCTTCCCAGCGCTGCTTGACCTGTTCTTCACTCAGGCGCGGGACATCCAGCGGCGCATACAGGTCACCGGTGGGGAACACATGAGGGTGACGGCGGATCAGCTTGCGGGTGATGCTGTCGACCACACCGGCGAACTCAAAGCGCCCTTCTTCGCGAGCCAGCTGGCTGTAATAAACCACCTGGAACAGCAGATCGCCCAACTCACCCTGCAAGTGATCGAAGTCGCCGCGCTCGATGGCGTCGGCGACTTCGTAGGCTTCCTCAAGGGTGTGCGGGACGATGGTGGCGTAAGTTTGCTTGATGTCCCATGGGCAACCGTACTGCGGGTCGCGCAGGCGGTTCATCAGGTGCAACAGGTCTTCAAGTGTGTACATCCGTGATTCTCGTCAAACACCCCTGTAGGAGCTGGCTTGCCAGCGATGGCGACCATCAGGCCAGCGCAAGACTTGAGGCCGCCTTCGCCGGCAAGCCGGCTCCTACAGGGAGGGGGGGGTCAGGGCGTCCGGTTACGCCGGGTTTCGATGATGTTCGGCAACTGGGAAATCCGCCCCAGCAGCCGCCCCAATGCATCCAGCCCCGGAATCTCGATGGTCAGGGACATCAGCGCGGTGTTGTCCTCTTTGTTCGAGCGGGTGTTGACCGCCAGCACGTTGATCCGCTCATTGAGCAGCACCTGCGACACGTCACGCAGCAAACCGGAACGGTCGTAGGCGCGGATGACGATGTCCACCGGATAGGTGAGCACCGGTACCGGCCCCCAGCTGACCTGGATGATTCGCTCGGGCTCGCGCCCGGCCAGTTGCAGCACCGAGGCGCAGTCCTGGCGGTGAATGCTCACGCCGCGGCCCTGGGTGATGTACCCGACGATTGCATCGCCCGGTAACGGCTGGCAGCAGCCGGCCATCTGGGTCATCAGGTTGCCGACGCCCTGGATCTGGATATCGCCGCGCTTGCCCGGTTTGTAGCCGGTGGCCTTGCGTGGAATCAGTTCCAGCTGTTCGTTGCCGCGTTCCGGCTCGACCAGTTGCTGCGCCAGGTTGACCAGTTGCGCCAGGCGCAAGTCGCCGGCACCGAGGGCGGCGAACAGGTCTTCGGCGGTTTTCATGTTGGCCTTGTCGGCCAGCTTGTCGAAATCCACCGCCGGCAGACCGAGGCGATTGAGCTCGCGCTCAAGCAGCGTTTTACCGGCCGCGACGTTCTGGTCACGAGCCTGCAACTTGAACCAGTGAACGATCTTCGCCCGCGCCCGCGACGTGGTGACGTAACCCAGGTTCGGGTTCAGCCAGTCACGGCTCGGGGTGCCGTGCTTGCTGGTGATGATCTCGACCTGTTCACCGGTTTGCAGGCTGTAGTTGAGCGGCACGATGCGCCCGTTGATCTTGGCGCCGCGGCAGTTGTGACCGATTTCGGTGTGTACGCGGTAGGCGAAGTCCAGCGGTGTCGCGCCCTTCGGCAAGTCAATGGCGTGACCGTCCGGGGTGAAGATGTAGACGCGGTCAGGCTCGATATCGACCCGCAGCTGTTCCGCCAGGCCACCGATGTCGCCCAGCTCTTCGTGCCATTCGAGCACCTGACGCAGCCAGGAGATTTTTTCTTCGTAGTGATTGGAACCGGATTTGACGTCGGTGCCCTTGTAGCGCCAGTGCGCGCACACGCCGAGTTCAGCTTCTTCGTGCATCGCATGGGTGCGGATCTGCACCTCCAGCACCTTGCCCTCAGGCCCGATCACCGCCGTGTGCAGCGAGCGATAGCCGTTTTCCTTGGGGTTGGCGATGTAGTCGTCGAACTCTTTCGGGATGTGCCGCCACAGGGTGTGGACGATGCCGAGCGCGGTGTAGCAATCGCGCATCTCCGGCACCAGCACGCGAACGGCACGCACGTCGTAGATCTGGCTGAACTCCAGACCTTTGCGCTGCATTTTGCGCCAGATCGAATAGATGTGTTTGGCCCGGCCGCTGATGTCGGCATCGACGCCGGTGGCCTGCAATTCGTTTTTCAGCTGGCTCATCACGTCGCTGATGAAGCGCTCGCGATCCAGTCGCCGCTCGTGGAGCAACTTGGCGATCTGCTTGTACTGGTCTGGCTCCAGGTAACGGAAGGACAAGTCTTCCAGTTCCCACTTGATGTGACCGATACCCAGGCGGTGGGCCAGTGGTGCATAAATGTCGAAGACTTCACGAGCCACGCGGTTGCGCTTTTCGTCGTCGGCGGTCTTCACCGCACGGATCGCGCAGGTGCGTTCGGCCAGTTTGATCAGGGCGACGCGAACGTCGTCGACCATGGCCACCAGCATCTTGCGCAGGTTTTCCACCTGCCCCTGGGTGCCCAGCACCAGGGATTTTCGCGGACTCAGGCTGTCGCTGATCGCGGCCATGCGCTGCACGCCGTCGATGAGCTTGGCCACCACCGGACCGAAGCGCTGGCTGACGGCGGGCAACTTGATCTGGCCCTCGCGTACGCCTCGATACAGGATCGCGGCGACCAGTGAATCCTGATCGAGTTTGAGATCGGCGAGAATCTCGGCGATCTCAAGGCCGGTACGGAAAGTCGAGTTGCCTTCCGACCATAGATTCTGTGCCGCATTGGCTTGCTGCTCAGCCTCGCGAGCGTACTCGCAGGCCTCTTTCAAGGCTTCGCGATCCAGTGCCAGATCGACACTCACCGCGTGATCGAGCCAAGCCTCGAGATTGATACTGCCGTCGGTGTTGATCGGCTGGTGTGCTCTCACCTGTACCATCTTGCTTACCTTCCCTACGACGCAGATTCAATGCGTCAAATCGCTGACCTTCGTTGCCCGTGCGCCCACGTCGGGCTGGGTGCGCGGCTGCACGGGCGGGCCAGTCGGACCAGACGAGCCATCCTAGCTCGCTTCAAATAACGCCATGGCCTCGACATGCGCCGTTTGAGGAAACATATCGAGAATCCCGGCACGTTTTAACCGGTAGCCCTGCTTGATCAATTCGACCGTGTCGCGCGCCAGAGTTGCAGGGTTGCACGACACATACACCAATCGTTCGGCGCCCAGGGCCTTGAGCTTGCGCACAACCTCGAAAGCACCGTCACGCGGTGGGTCCAAGAGTACCGCACAAAAGCCTTCGGCGGCCCATTCAGCGTCCGACAAAGGCTGGGATAAATCGGCCTGAAAAAACTTCGCGTTATGCAGATTATTGCTAGCGGCATTCGCCGCTGCCCGATCGACCATCACCTGCACACCTTCCACCGCCACCACTTCACGAGCGGCCTTGGCCAATGGCAAGGCAAAGTTGCCCAGGCCACAGAACAGATCAAGTACGCGCTCATCGGCTGTCGGCTTCAACCAGTCCAGTGCCTGGGCGACCATCGCTTCGTTGACCCCGGCATTGACCTGGATGAAATCCCCTGGCCGGTAAGCCAGTTCCAGATCCCACTGTTCAAGACGATAGCCCAATGACTGATCGGCCTCGACCGGTTGCGGTTCGCTGTCGCCATGCAGCCACAACTGGGCTTCGTGGAACGCGCAGAAATCCTTGAGAATCGTCAGGTCGGCGTCGGACAACGGCGCCATGTGCCGCAGCAAAACCGCCAGCTTCGAGCCGCTGAACAACTCCACATGTCCGAGTGCCAGGGGTTTGCTCAAGCGCCGCAGCATCTCCGGCAAGCGGGTCATGATCGGCTGCAAGGGCTGAACCAGAACCGGGCATTCATCGATGCCTACGATGTCCTGGCTGCCGGCGGCACGGAATCCGACTTCGAGTTTTTTTGCTTTCATGTCCCAGCGCACCGCGACGCGGGCGCGACGACGGTAGCCGAACTCCGGACCACTCAATGGCGCGGCCCATTCCTCGGGCTCGACACCGGCGACTTTGGACAATTGCTCGGCGAGCATTCGCTGTTTCAGGGCGAGTTGTTCGTTGTGAGGCAAATGCTGCACGCTGCAACCGCCGCAGCGACCGGCATGGGGGCACGGCGCCGGGCGACGCAGATCGCTGGCCTTGAACACCCGTTCGGTGCGCGCCTCGACCACTTTGCCGTGGGCACCGAGCACACGCGCTTCAATCTCTTCACCGGCCAATGCGCCGATGACGAACCAGGTGCGGCCTTCGAAAAACGCGATGCCGCGACCGTCATTGGCCAGGCGCTCGATGGTCAGGCGCTGCTTTTTGCCGGTCGGGATTTGCGGGGCCTTGCTGCCGCCGGTGGGCTGGAAGCGCAGGCCTCTTTCATGTTTGGCCATCAGTTGGGCGCGTCGAAAATGCCGGTCGACAAGTAACGGTCGCCACGGTCGCAGATGATCGCGACGATCACCGCGTTTTCAACTTCTTTGGACAACCGCAACATCGCCGCCACGGCACCGCCCGAGGACACGCCGCAGAAGATGCCTTCTTCGCGGGCCAGACGACGGGTCACGTCTTCGGCTTCGCTTTGCGCCATGTCGACGATCCGGTCGACGCGATCGGCTTGATAAATCTTTGGCAGGTATTCCTGGGGCCAGCGGCGGATACCCGGAATCGCCGAGCCTTCCATCGGTTGCAGGCCGATGATCTGCACGTTGTCGTTCTGTTCTTTCAGGTAGCGCGACACGCCCATGATGGTGCCGGTGGTGCCCATGGAGCTGACGAAATGGGTGATGGTGCCCTGGGTCTGGCGCCAGATTTCCGGGCCAGTGGTGGTGTAGTGCGCCTCGGGGTTGTCACCGTTGGCGAACTGATCCAGTACCTTGCCACGACCTTCTGCTTCCATCTTCTGCGCGAGGTCACGGGCGCCTTCCATGCCCTGCTCCTGGCTGACCAGAATCAGCTCGGCGCCATAAGCGGTCATGGCCGCCTTGCGCTCGGCGCTGGAGTTGTCCGGCATGATCAGGATCATCCTGTAACCCTTGATCGCAGCGGCCATGGCCAGGGCGATCCCGGTGTTGCCCGAGGTCGCTTCGATCAGCGTGTCGCCGGCATGGATCTGCCCGCGCAGTTCGGCGCGGGTGATCATCGACAGCGCCGGACGGTCCTTGACCGAACCCGCCGGGTTGTTCCCTTCGAGCTTGAGCAAAAGGGTATTGCTGGTGGCGCCGGGCAGGCGCTGCAAACGGACCAGCGGAGTGTTGCCGACGCAATCGGCGATGGTTGGGTACTGCAAGGTCATGGCGTATTCGCAATCCAGACTGCGGGGGCGACTATCATACCGGCAAACCGAGCGAGGCCATATCACGCAAAGTGTGGTGCTTATGGTTTATGGGAATAAGGCTGAATTTTATGGGGAATGGGAGGGCCTCTTCGCGGGCAAGCCCGCTCCCACAGGGTATCGGGGGTGATCATGCGTTTTGCGGTTGGAACACGGCCAATGCGGGAGCGGGCTTGCTCGCGAAGGCGTCGACACTGGCGCTATCAACATCCGCCAACAAACGCATATTCAGGCGCAACCCGGTCCCGGTGTTCTGCGCCCAAAGTTTCCCGCCCTGCCGCTGCACCGCATTCCTCGCAATGCTCAGCCCCAGCCCAAACCCACCATCCCCCGGCCGCGAACCGTCGAGTCGGGTGAACGGCAGGAAGATCCGCTCAAGATCGGCTTCCGCCACACCGCCGCCCTGATCCTCCAGCCACAGATGCCAGAAGTCGCCATCACGCCGTCCACCAAGACTCACGACACCCCCCTTCGGCGAATGACGGATGGCATTGCGCAGAATGTTTTCCAATGCCTGGGCCAAGGTGTTGAGATGACCGCGGACCCAGCAGGATGCATCTACCGTGCATTGCAACCGAGTATCGGGCCAGCCACTTTCATAACAGGCATTTTCCGTGAGCATTTCCCACAGGGCCTGGATCTGGATGGCTTCGTCGGGCAGTCGGGTGCGCTCGGTGTCCAGCCACGCCAGTTGCAGCGTGTCCTCCACCAGGCGCTGCATGCCATCGACCTCACGGCCGATGCGTTCGCGCAATGGCTCCAGCCCCTGCTCGCTTTCACTGGCCACCCGCAGGCGGCTCAATGGCGTGCGCAATTCATGGGACAAATCGCGCAGCAATTGCTGCTGCAAGGCCACGGTGCTTTGCAGGCGTTCAGACATGTGATCGAACGCCCGACCCAACTCACCCAGCTCATCCGAACGATTGGTGGTCCGGGTCGACAGCCGTACATTCAGTTGATCGGCACGCCAGGCATTGGCCTGCGCGCGCAAGTGATTGAGCGGCACCACCAACAAGCGGTACAGCCCAACGCACAACAGCAAGGTGAACAACCCCGGAATCACGCCGTTGGTGATCACCCGCCAGAACACTCGGTAATGCCCCGGTACAAAACGCTTGGGCAGTTCGATCACCAGGCTGCCGCTAGACGGGTCGCCGGGAAACGGTATGCGCATCCACGGCCGGCCTTTTCTGTGGATGGGCCAATCGAGGCCGCGCAAAAAAGTCAGGCGTTCGACTTCCTTGTCCGTCAGCGACTGGTTGCTCAAGGACTGCAAGTCAGCGCCGATGACACCAACCCAGCCTTCTTCCCGCTGATACATGCCTTGCAGCCAGTCATCGACGCCAGCGCTCTGCCGCTGTTGCCATGCTTGCTCAACCTCGGCGGCATAGCGCGTCAGGGTGCCTCGGGCCTCATCCGAGAGGAACTGGTTACGCTCCTCCATGTAGCGTCCCCAGGACCAACTGAGCCAGATCATCAGCAAGCAGAACGCTACCAATAGGCAAGCAAGCTTCCAGAACAGCGAATGCCTGCCCGGCAAATTACATTTCATCGGCGGCGCTCAAGATGTAACCCTTGCCCCATACCGTACGCACTTCGCGCTCGGTGTAGCCGATGGCCTTGAGCTTGCGGCGGATCTGGCTGATGTGCATGTCCAGGCTGCGGTCATGGGCCGCATAGCCGCGCTGCAGCACCTGTTGATAAAGGAAGGCTTTGCTCAATACTTCGTCGGCGCTGCGGTGCAGCGTCTCCAGCAACCGATACTCGCTGCGGGTCAGGTCGGCCGCCTGTTCGCCATAAAAGACTTCGAAACTTTCATCGTCGAAACGCAGGCTGTCCATCGACAGGGCAGGCACTGCGGGCGCGGGCCGGCGGTCGAGTGCCACCCGCCGCAGAATGGCTTCGATGCGCACCCGCAACTCCACCATGCTGAAAGGCTTTGGCAGGTAATCATCGGCCCCCAGGCGAAAGCCGCTGATGCGATCGGCCTCGGCACCGAGGGCCGACATCAGCAACACCGGGGTGGAATGGCTCTGGCGCAATTGGGTCAGTACCGCCAGGCCGTCCATGCCCGGCAGCAGAATATCCATCAGCACCACATCGAAAGGTTGCCGGCGGGCAATGTCCAGGCCTTCCTGGCCGTTCTGGCACCAGGTCACCTGAAAGCCGCTGCGATCCAGATGCTCATGAACGTAGGCTCCGAGCACGAGGTCGTCTTCGATGGACAGGATTCGGGGGAAGCCAGCAGTGATGGGAGTCATGACTATCTGCAAACAATTCTCAGTTGAGCTGATTATTCAAGATTGCCTCGCCAGGGGCAACCCACGGTTTGTCCGTATCGCCAATGAGTCGCCCGGGCCGACGAATGGCCGCACCATTTTTACCAGGATTGCCCGCGAGCAAATCGCTACACTGCGCAAGTGGTGCATGGCGGATGCATGTGCAGGTCAATAAATAGCGGGATGCAGGAGAGATGCGTGCTCAAGAAACTGGGAATCAAAGGCCGCGTGCTGTTGCTGACCCTGTTGCCAACCAGCCTGATGGCGTTGGTGCTGGGAGGTTATTTTACCTGGATGCAACAGGCTGACCTGCAAACCCAGCTCATGCAGCGCGGTGAAATGATCGCCGAGCAGTTGGCTCCGCTGGCGGCGCCAGCCATGGGTCATCAGGACAACGAACTGCTCGAACGCATCGCCACCCAGGCCCTGGAACAAACCGACGTACGAGCCGTGACCTTCCTGGCTCCCGATCGCACGCTGCTGGCCCACGCCGGCCCGACCATGCTCAATCAGTCGCCCTCCGGCGGCGGCACGCAAATGCTGCGCCTCAGCGGTAGCGATGCGACCCGCTATCTGCTGCCGGTATTCGGCAAACACCGCAACCTGGCCGGGGACGTGATTCCCGAAGAAGCCGACCGCCTGCTGGGCTGGGTCGAACTTGAACTGTCCCATAACAGCATGCTGTTGCGCGGTTACCGCAGCCTGTTCGCCAGCCTGATGTTGATCAGTGCGGGACTGATCGGTGCGGCACTGTTGGCCTTGCGCATGGGCCGCACGATCAATCGGCCGCTGAGCCAGATCAAACAAGCCGTGACTCAACTCAAGGACGGCCATCTGGAAACCCGCTTGCCGCCCCTCGGCAGCCAGGAACTGGATGAACTGGCTTCCGGCATCAACCGCATGGCCGGCACCCTGCAAAACGCGCAGGAAGAATTGCAGCACAGCATCGACCAGGCCACCGAAGACGTGCGCCAGAACCTGGAAACCATCGAGATCCAGAACATCGAGCTGGACCTGGCGCGCAAGGAGGCCCTGGAAGCGAGCCGGATCAAGTCCGAATTCCTGGCTAACATGAGCCATGAAATCCGCACGCCACTCAATGGCATTCTCGGTTTCACCCACCTGTTGCAAAAAAGCGAGCTCACCCCGCGCCAGCTCGACTACCTGGGCACCATCGAAAAGTCTGCCGACAGCCTGCTGGGCATCATCAACGAGATTCTCGACTTCTCGAAAATCGAGGCGGGCAAACTGGTGCTCGACCACATTCCGTTCAACCTGCGCGACCTGCTGCAAGACACCCTGACCATTCTCGCCCCGGCTGCCCACGCCAAGCAGCTGGAACTGGTGAGCCTGGTGTATCGGGACACGCCGCTGTCACTGGTGGGCGACCCGCTGCGACTCAAGCAGATCCTGACGAACCTGGTGAGCAACGCGATCAAGTTCACCCGCGAAGGCACCATCGCCGCCCGTGCCATGCTCGAAGAAGAGCACGAAGACACTGTGCAGTTGCGCATCAGCATTCAGGACACCGGTATCGGCCTCTCGAGCCAGGACGTGCGGGCGCTGTTCCAGGCCTTCAGCCAGGCTGACAACTCGCTGTCGCGGCAACCCGGCGGCACGGGCCTGGGCCTGGTGATTTCCAAGCGCCTGATCGAACAGATGGGTGGCGAGATCGGCGTCGACAGCACGCCGGGGGAAGGGTCGGAGTTCTGGATCAGCCTGAGCCTGCCGAAAGCCCGCGACGATGCCGAAGACCTGCCCGCCGCGCCCTTGCTCGGGCGTCGGGTGGCGGTGCTGGAAAACCACGAGCTGGCCCGGCAGGCGTTGCAGCATCAACTGCAAGACTGCGGCCTCGACACCACGCCGTTCAATACCCTGGAAAGCCTGACCAATGGCGTCACCGCCGCCCACCAGACCGATCAGGCGATCGACCTCGCCGTGCTCGGCATCACCAGCAACGACATGCCGCCGGAACGCCTCAACCAGCACATCTGGGACCTCGAGCATCTTGGCTGCAAGGTGTTGGTGTTGTGCCCGACCACGGAACAGACGCTGTTCCATCTTTCCGTGCCCAACCCCCACAGCCAGCTCCAGGCGAAACCGGCCTGCACCCGCAAGCTGCGACGTTCCCTGTCTGACCTGGTCAACCCGCGCCCGATGCGCAGCGAGCCGGGTGAACCGGTGTCCAGCCGTGCACCGAAGGTGCTGTGTGTCGACGATAATCCGGCCAACCTGATGCTGGTGCAGACCCTGCTCGAAGACATGGGCGCCAAGGTGCTTGCGGTGGAAAGCGGTTATGCCGCCGTCAAGGCGGTGCAGAACGAGGCATTCGATCTGGTGTTGATGGACGTGCAGATGCCCGGCATGGACGGCCGCCAGAGTACCGAGGCGATCCGCCAGTGGGAAAGCGAACGGCATTGCACGCCGCTGCCGATCGTGGCCCTCACCGCCCACGCCATGGCCAACGAAAAACGCGCGCTGCTGCAAAGCGGCATGGACGACTACCTGACCAAACCGATCAGCGAACGGCAATTGGCGCAGGTGGTGCTGAAGTGGAGCGGCCTGGCGCTGCGCAATCACAGCCCGGAGCGCTCCGGCGATATGCATGGCGGCGCCCATGACCTGTTGGTGCTCGACCACGAGGAAGGATTGCGCCTGGCCGCCGGCAAGGCAGATCTGGCGGCGGACATGCTGGCGATGCTGCTGGCGTCACTGGAGGCCGACCGTGAAGCCATCCGGTTCGCTCAGCAAAGCAACGACCACAACGCCCTGATCGAACGAGTCCATCGCCTGCATGGCGCGACACGTTACTGCGGCGTACCGCAATTGCGCGCAGCCTGCCAACGCAGCGAAACCCTGCTCAAGCAACAGGACCCGAAAGCCAGTGTTGCACTGGAAGAGCTCGACCGGGCGATCAATCGCCTGGCAGCCCTGGCGCGCACGAATGCTTGATGCAGCGCAACCCTGCCAGGTTGCATGAACGCTAATGTAGCAGCTGGCGAAGGCTGCGTTCGGCGGCGACGCCGTCGTAAAACCCGTATCCGCGGCTAACCTGCAGAACTGCGGCGGCTTGTTTTGCGACGGCTTCGCCGCCGAACGCAGGCTTCGCCAGCTGCGACAGAAAGCTTCAACTCTCAGGGGGACAGCATGCGTACGATTCTTTTCAGCAGCCAGAACTACGACCGCGACAGTTTTCTCGCCGCCGGGCAACCGGCCGGCATCGAGCTGCACTTTCAAGCGGCGCGACTGAGCCTGGATACGGCGGCACTGGCGGAACATCACGAGGTGGTCTGCGCCTTTATCAACGATGACCTCGGCGCCCCGGTGCTCGAACGCCTGGCTGCCGGCGGCACACGCCTGATCGCCCTGCGCTCGGCCGGCTACAACCATGTCGACCTGGCAGCGGCGAAACGCCTGGGACTGGCGATTGTGCGGGTCCCGGCCTACTCGCCCCATGCCGTGGCCGAACACGCGGTGGCGTTGATCCTCGCGCTCAACCGCCGCTTGCACCGCGCCTATAACCGCACCCGTGAAGGCGATTTCAGCCTGCATGGACTGACCGGTTTCGATTTGGTGGGCAAGACGGTCGGCGTGGTCGGTACCGGGCAGATTGGCGCCACCTTCGCCAGGATCATGAACGGTTTTGGCTGCCAGTTACTGGCCTATGACCCCTACCCCAACCCGCAGGTCGAAGCCCTCGGCGCGCACTACATGAGCCTGCCGCAACTGCTGGCCGAATCGCAGATCATCAGCCTGCACTGCCCGCTCAACGAGCAGAGCAAGCACCTGATCAACCGCCAATCCCTGGCGCACATGCAACCGGGCGCGATGCTGATCAATACCGGGCGTGGCGGCCTGGTGGACACCCCGGCACTGATCGATGCCTTGAAAGACGGTCGCCTGGGTTACCTGGGGCTGGATGTGTATGAGGAAGAAGCGCAGTTGTTCTTCGAGGACCGCTCCGACCTGCCACTGCAAGATGATGTGCTGGCACGGCTGCTGACCTTCCCCAACGTGATCGTCACCGCGCACCAGGCGTTCCTGACCCACGAAGCGCTGGACGCGATTGCCGCCACCACATTGCGCAACATTGCAGCCTGGATGGCGGGCACACCGGAAAATCAAGTAACGGGAGACTGAAACGGATCGAAGGTCATCTGCCTGCGCGATGCGGCGTGCAAGCCCGTGCTAGCATATCGCGCATATTTGGAGGACCCATGGTCGAACACGATTTCCGCTACAGCCTGATGAACCCGCAACACACCCTCACCGAATGCCGCGCCCTGGTGCCGGGGCGTTATCAGGTCACCGGCAACGGTGGCTCGATTCGCAACAACGACGTGCTGGTCGTGACCCTCAAAGGTGCCAAGGACTTGTCCATGCGCCTGACCGTCGAAACGGTTCGCCACCTGATCAACCCGCCTGGTCAATGGGTCGCGGTGGCCAGTGGCCCGGTGTTCGGCGAACTGGCCATTCACACCTGGCAAGTGAACTGTGACAGCTGCGCCAAAGAGCTGAGCTTCGAATTCGCCGTCGATGCCAAGCTGGGCAACAAGGCCGAAAAACCTGCTGCCACCGCGCGGATTACCGAACTGGGCTGGACCACCGTTGGTGAGAAACACCTGTGCCCGAAATGCCAGGAGCCTGCGTGATGAAACGCCTCGCTCTGACCGCCACGGTCGGCGCCAGCCTGCTGGGCTGCGCCGCCGAGCCGGTGCAACTGCAACAGAACCGCAGCTACATTCTGGAATGGATCGGCGAGCGGCCGTTGATGGACTACAGCCACCTGACCATCACCTTCGGCGAAGATGGCCGGGCCTACGGCAACGGTGGCTGCAACCACTGGTTCGCGCCGTACACCCTTGAGGGTGAAAAACTGACCTTCGGCAAAATCGGCAGCACCCGTAAACTGTGCGCGCCGGCGCTGATGGAACAGGAAAAACGCTTCCTCCAGGCACTGGAAAATGTCCAGCGCTGGGACGTCTCCCCGATCGAGCAGATACGCTTCTGGCCAGCCGAAGGCAAGCCGTTGCGTTGGTGGCTTGAGGAGGGTTGATCGCCCCGTTCCAATCCAGGTGATACCTGTGGTGAAGGGGCTTTTTGTGGCGAGGGAGCTTGCTCCCGCCGGGCTGCGAAGCAGCCCTAAACCCAGTCACCTCGTTTAATCAGACTCACCGCAAACACTGCTCCTGCGAGTGCTACGCACTCGAGCGGGAGCAAGCTCCCTCGCCACAAAAGCTCCCTCGCCAGAGGTGAGCAGGGTCACTTGATCAATTTTTAGCCTGCAACGCCTCAAGCTTCGCCATCACCCCCGCCGCCGTCTGTTCACCCATCAACTGCTCACGCACCTTGCCCTTGTCATCGATGATGTACGTCACCGGCAACGCTTCGCTGCGCGGCAGATCGAACAGTTCGGAAGGGTCCTGGGCCAGCACCGTGAACTTGATCCCCAGTTTCTCGCTCGCGCCCTTCAGCTCCTGCCCCTGGACGTTGTCGAAGTTGACCCCGAACACACCGATTTTCTTGCCCTTGAGCTGCTCGGCCAAAGTGTTCAACTCCGGAATCTCGGTACGGCACGGTCCGCACCATTCTGCCCAGTAGTTGAGCACCAGCCATTTGCCGTCCAGCCGATCAGCGACGATCTTCTGACCATTCTGGTCGATGCCATAGTCATTACCGCAGCCCCCCAGCATCAACGTTCCGATGATCGCCAATGCCGCTGCCAGTCGCCTTGTCATGTCGTGTTCCTTGTCAAAAATTGAATGCGCCTGCGACCCATCGCCTCTCACGGTTCTGGATTGCGCGCTGCACAGTTAGAATAGCCGCCACCTTACGCAAGATGCGACCCGCTCATGACCGATCTGACGCTTTATCACAACCCGCGCTGCTCGAAATCCCGCGGTGCGCTCGAACTGCTTGAAGCCCGTGGCCTGACACCGACCGTGGTCCGTTACCTGGAAACCCCGCTGGACGCCGCGCAAATCCAGAGCCTGCTGGGCAAACTCGGGATCAGCGCCCGGCAATTGCTGCGCACCGGTGAGGACGAGTACAAAACCCTCGACCTGGCCGACAGCAGCCTGAGCGAGGCGCAATTGATCGCCGCCATCGCCGCCCACCCGAAACTGATGGAGCGACCGATTCTCGAAGTCGGCGACAAAGCCATCATCGGCCGCCCACCGGAGCAGATCCTGGAACTGTTGCCATGAGTGCGCCGTACATTCTGGTTCTGTACTACAGCCGCAGCGGCTCGACCAACGAAATGGCCCGGCAGATTGCCCGCGGTGTCGAACAGGCCGGGCTTGAAGCCCGCCTGCGCACGGTGCCGGCGATTTCCACCGAGTGCGAAGCCGTTGCGCCGGAAATTCCGGACGAAGGCGCGCTCTATGCCAGCCTCGACGACCTGAAAAACTGTGCCGGCCTGGCACTGGGCAGCCCGACCCGCTTCGGCAACATGGCGGCGCCGCTCAAGTACTTTCTCGACGGCACCAGCAACCTGTGGCTGACCGGCGCGTTGGTCGGTAAACCGGCCGGTGTGTTCACCTCCACGGCCAGCCTGCACGGCGGCCAGGAAACCACGCTGCTGTCGATGATGTTGCCGTTGTTGCACCACGGCATGCTGATCACCGGTCTGCCGTACAGCGAATCGGCATTGCTGGAAACCCAGGGCGGCGGTACGCCATACGGCGCCAGCCACCACGCCGGTGCTGATGGCAAAAGCGGCCTGGACGCCCATGAAGTGGCGCTGTGCCGGGCACTCGGCATGCGCCTGGCCAAGACTGCACAGAAACTGGAGAGCTGAGGTGGCCAGGAAGCCGAAGATACTGCCCGCCCTCGAATGGCTCGAACCACGCGTCAAGGCGATGCGCGTCATCAGCCTGCTGTGTTTTTTCGGCCTGGTGGGGTTGCTTTGCGTTTACTACCTGGCGGTCGCCGACCTGCACGGTGCACGCCCTTGGGTGATTCTGTTGATCGAGCTGGTGCCGCTGCTGATTTTGGCGCCGGGGATGATCGTCGGCAGCCCTCGCGGGCATTCGTGGATGTGCTTTGTGGTGAACCTGTTTTTCATCAAGGGCGCATTGGCTGCCTATGACCCGAATCGGCAAATCTTCGGTTTGCTGGAGATGGGCGCGAGCCTGGCGGTGTTCTGCTCGGCGCTGTTGTATGTGCGCTGGCGCTATCAGTTGAACCGTAAGCTGGCCGGCGAAGGCGAAATCTCTGTCGCCTGATCCGACGCCTTCGCTGGCAAGCCAGCTCCTACAGGGTATACGCTGATTTTGTAGGAGCTGGCTTGCCAGCGAATGGGGCCCCCCGGTCTCAATGATTGACGGTATAAGCCAGCATCATCGAAATCTGGCTCATCGGCCGCCCGCCACTTTCCTCATGCCACTGGTTGAACACGTCCTGCACCAAAGCCAGGTCGCGCAGACTGCTCGGCACCTTGTCGATGATGTCCTGTGCATTCAGCGCCGCTACCACGTCATAGCTCGGTACAAAGGTATCCTTGCCGATCATGCGCAGGAAGCGCGGGGCTGACAGGCCGCCCAACTGATGTCCGCGTTTTTTCAGGAAGGTCCAGAGCCCGACGATATCGGTCACCGGCCAGTCGGCGATCAGCGCACCGAAGCTGCCCTTTTCATGGGCCACGTCCAGTATGAACTGCGCATTGCGCGGCACACTCTTGAGCTTGCCCAGGTGACGAATGATCCGCGCGTCCTGCATCAGGCGCTCAAGGTGCTCGGCGCTCATCAGCACGACTTTTTCCGGATCGAACTTGAAGAAGACTTCTTCGAAGGCCGGCCACTTGGCATCCACCAGGCTGTGTTTGAGTCCGGCGCGGAATACCCGTAGCGCCATCATCGAGAGGTAGCGATCGTCGCTGATCTTGCGCAGTTGCGCCGCAGTCTTGGGAACGGGCAGATGGGCTTCCAGTTCAGCCGCCGAACCGAAGCGGTTCAGACAGTATTCATTGAGCCACTTGTAATCGCGCATGCCCTCTCCTGAGGATTGAAACGAAAACCAAAGTGGGAGCGGGCTTGCTCGCGAAGGCGGTGCGTCATTCAACATTGATGTCGACTGACACTACGCCTTCGCGAGCAAGCCCGCTCCCACAGTTTTAATCAGAGGTTGACCACGTTGACGAAGCGCGAAGCCGCGCTTTCGTCGATCTTGAGGCTGGTGAAGTCGAACAGGTTGCGATCCGCCAGTTGCGACGGAATCACGTTCTGCAGGCTGCGGAAAATGCTCTCGGTACGGCCCGGTGTCTTGCGCTCCCAGTCCTGCAGCATTTCCTTGACCACCTGACGCTGCAGGTTTTCCTGGGAACCACAGAGGTTGCACGGAATGATCGGGAATTGCTTGAAGTCCGAGTAGGCCTGGATGTCTTTTTCGTTGCAGTAGGCCAGCGGGCGGATCACCACGTTGCGGCCGTCGTCGGCGCGCAGCTTTGGCGGCATGGCCTTGAGCGAACCGTTGAAGAACATGTTCAGGAAGAACGTTTCGACGATGTCGTCACGGTGGTGACCGAGGGCCATCTTGGTCGCACCGATTTCGTCGGCGAAGGTGTAGAGCGTGCCGCGACGCAGGCGCGAGCACAGCGAGCATGTGGTCTTGCCTTCCGGGATCAGCTCCTTGACCACCGAGTAAGTGTCTTTCTCGACGATGTGGTACTCGATGCCCAGCTCTTTGAGGTAGGCCGGCAACACGTGCTCCGGGAAGCCCGGCTGTTTCTGGTCCATGTTCACGGCCACGATCTCGAACTTGATCGGCGCGACCTTCTGCAAATGCATCAGCACGTCGAGCATGGTGTAGCTGTCCTTGCCACCGGACAGGCAGACCATGACCTTGTCGCCGTCTTCAATCATGTTGAAATCGGCGACCGCCTCACCGGCCTGTCGGCGAAGGCGCTTTTGCAGTTTGTTCTGGTTGACCGTGAGAGTGCCCATGACGCGAAATCCGTGAGGAGTGACGAAAGGCCGGCATTTTACGCAAAAACGCTTCAGGGGCGAAGTGCCTCGGATACCAGTGGCGAGGGAGCTTGCTCCCGCCGGGGTGCGAAGCAGCCCTGATTTGTTGCAACCCTTTGCGCCAGACACTCCGCGGCGGCTTTTTTGCGGTTGCTATGCAACCGAACGGGAGCAAGCTCCCTCGCCACAGGTGTCATACCGCACAGACCCGACGGCGATTAACAACCGGGTTTACAGCGCGATTTGCTCTAATGCCCCTACTCCCTCTGGGGAAACTCCTCCCTATACTGCGACATAAGGTCGCATATTATCTTCAGACCTATGACTTGCCCGGCCGCATTGGCCCGTAGGCGCTCCACTGGGGGGCGACGGTAAAAACAAGAGGAGTGACTGGCATGATCCATCACGTAGTGGGGCTCTTCACCCACCCTGACCAAGAATGGAAAGAAATCCGTGGCGACCAAGAGGAAAGCATCAGCCACATGTACCTGACCCACACGCTGATCCTGGCGGCAATCCCCGCCGTGTCTGCCTTTATTGGCACCACACAGGTCGGCTGGGTCATCGGCAATCGGGCTCCCGTGATGTTGACCGTAGAAAGCGCGATATGGATGACGGTCATGTCGTACGTGGCGATGCTCGGTGGTGTAGCGGTAATGGGTGCATTCATCCACTGGATGGCCCGCACCTATGACGCCAACCCAAGCCTCGCCCGCTGCATTGCGTTTGCAACCTACACCGCTACACCGCTGTTCATCGGCGGCCTCGCCGCCTTGTACCCGCACTTGTGGCTGGGGATGATCGTCGGCACCGCAGCCATCTGCTACACGGTGTACTTGCTGTATGTGGGCTTACCGACATTCATGAACATTCCATCTGACGAGGGCTTCCTGTTTTCAAGTTCGGTGCTCGCCGTAGGCCTGGTGGTGCTGGTCGCCATCATGGCGTTCACTGTGATTGTCTGGGGACTCGGCGTGGGGCCGGTCTACACCAATTAGCCGCTCATCACTGAAAATCAGAACTGCCGACAAAGGCCGCCGCAAGGCGGCCTTTTCATCTTCAGGAACGAAAAGGCACACGACCATTCGGCAACCTGGTGATTCGCAAGGTCCTAGGGTTGCGGCATACTCGACCGCTCTGGAGATCCATCAAGCATGCCCGAGCAACTCAATACCCGCGTCGAAGACTGTTTCCAACTAGCCGAATCCTTTTTCAAACGATCTTTCAAGCGCCCCGTGGTGAGCCTCAAGCTGCGCGGGCAAAAAGCCGGTGTCGCGCATTTGCACGAGAACCTGCTGCGTTTCAACCCGCAGCTGTACCGGGAAAACACCGAAGATTTCCTCAAGCAGACCGTGGCCCATGAAGTCGCGCACCTGATCGCCCATCAGCTGTTCGGCGACCGCATCCAGCCCCATGGCGAAGAGTGGCAATTGATCATGCGCGGCGTGTACGAACTGCCGCCCAACCGCTGCCACACCTATGACGTCAAACGCCGCAACGTGACCCGCTACATCTACAAGTGCCCGTGCGCCGACAGCGACTTTCCGTTCTCGGCCCAGCGCCACAGCCTGGTTCGGCAAGGGCGGCGGTATTTGTGCCGGCGGTGTCGCAACACCTTGGTGTTCAGTGGCGAGATGCGGGTCGAATAGCAAGACTTTGGGTGGCTGTACTGGCCTCTTCGCGGGCAAGCCCGCTCCCACAGGGGACCTCCGGTGTGGCATAGATCCAGTGTGGGAGCGGGCTTGTTCGCGAAGAAGCCGGAGCAGACGCTAGAGAATCACCTTGGCCCGCCGCAATTCAGCAATCCGCTCGACACCAAGCCCCAACTCCCCCAACACCTGATCCGTATGCTGCCCCAGCGCCGCACCGATATGCTTCGGCTCTGGCAAGCCATCGGAAAACTTCAGCGGGCACGCCATCTGCGCCTGGGTTGAACCATCACCCCGCGGCACGTCGGTCACCAACTCCCGCGCCTGCAACTGCGGATGACACAGCGCTTCTCCCAGGCTCAACACCGGCTCGACACACGCATCCAGTTCCGCGAACAGCGCGCACAACTCGGCAAAGTCATGCTTTTCAAATTCGACCCTCAGCGCGTCTTTAAGCTGTTTCTGATGCGCCGGTTGCGGTGACAGGCCCAGGCCGGCCAGTTCCTCCAGCCCCAACGCCGTGCACAACTGCTTCATGAAGGCCGGTTCCAGGCTGCCCACCGACAGCCAGCGCCCATCCCGGGAGCAGTAGTAATCGTAAAAGCTGCCGCCATTGAGCACCTGGCTTTCCGGCCCCGGCTCGACGCCGCAGGCCAGATACCCGGCACCCGCCATCGCATTCAGGCTGAACGCGCAGTCGGTCATGCTGACATCCAGGTGCTGGCCCTGACCGGTTTGCTGCCGG
Source organism: Pseudomonas sp. GW821-FHT01C01 (assembly GCF_059422645.1). NCBI lineage: Bacteria > Pseudomonadati > Pseudomonadota > Gammaproteobacteria > Pseudomonadales > Pseudomonadaceae > Pseudomonas > Pseudomonas sp. GW821-FHT01C01. The sequence continues at coordinate 41,287 of NZ_JBWKXF010000020.1, forward strand.
GCAATGACCGCCGCCAGCAAGCCAATCACCCCGTGCAGCGAGCCACCGGCGACATCCGCCACCTGCATGCCCAACGGCAGTGGCCCACTGTCGGCACGGCCGGTGTAACTCGCCAGCCCGGACAGGGCCAGGTAGTTGATGTCATGGCCGGCGCGGTCCTTGTAGGGGCCGGTCTGGCCGTAGCCGGTGATCGACACATAAATCAGTTTCGGATTGATCGCCTTCAGGGCTTCGTAGCCCAGGCCCAGACGCTCCATGACACCCGGACGGAACTGCTCGAGCACGATGTCGTAGTCCTGCAGCAACGAGCTGATCACCTCCAGTGCCTCAGGCTGTTTGAGGTCCAGGGCGAGGCTGCGCTTGTTGCGGTTGAGGTAGGCATGACTGGCTGACACGCCTTGATCGTGGGGCGGCAACACCCGCAGCAGATCCAGGCGGGTCGGTGATTCGATGCGCAGCACTTCGGCGCCCATGTCCGCCAGCAGCAACGAGGCGAACGGCCCCGGCAGCAGTGTCGAGAAATCCAGAACCTTGAGTGAAGCCAGTGGACCGAGCATGAGCGTTCTCCCTATACGATGCCCCCAGACTAGGCAGCCGAACGCATTGCAGCAATCACCGTATGCGCCAGTCACGCTGACCGTTGCGCTCAAACCACAGGCAACAAAAAACCCGCCGAAGCGGGTTTTTCATTACAACAAGGCTTACTTGGCGTTAGTCGGGGTTACCCCTTCGACGTGGCCCAGAACATCATCTTTAGGCTCGTCGGCAATGCCGCGACCGCCCGAAGCCAGTTCGGCCTGCAGCACGTCGGTGTCCAGTTCCTTGACCCACTTGGCCACAACGACAGTAGCAACGGCGTTGCCGATCAGGTTGGTCAGGGCGCGTGCTTCGGACATAAAGCGGTCGATGCCGAGGATCAGCGCCAGGCCGGCAACCGGCAGGTGGCCAACAGCGGACAGGGTGGCTGCCAGTACGATGAAGCCCGAACCCGTCACACCGGCGGCGCCTTTGGAGGACAGCAACAACACCACCAGCAGGGTGATCTGGTGCGTGATGTCCATGTGGGTGTCAGTTGCCTGGGCAATGAACACGGCCGCCATGGTCAGGTAGATGGCGGTACCGTCGAGGTTGAACGAGTAACCGGTCGGGATCACCAGACCCACGACAGATTTCTGCGCGCCCAAACGCTCCATCTTGACCAGCATGCGTGGCAGCACCGATTCCGAAGAAGAAGTGCCAAGCACGATCAGCAACTCTTCACGGATGTAGCGGATCATCTTCAGCACGCTGAAGCCATGCATGCGAGCGATGGAGCCCAGCACGATCAGGATGAACAGCAGGCAAGTGATGTAGAAGCACGCCATCAACTGACCCAACTGCACCAGCGAGCCGACACCGTAGGCACCGATGGTGAAGGCCATGGCACCGAAGGCACCGATCGGCGCGAGCTTCATGATCATGTTGATGATGTTGAACATCACGTGGGCGAAGCGATCGATGAAGTCCAGCAGCGGCTTGCCGTAGGCACCCAGGCGATGCAGGGCGAAACCGAAGATCACCGAGAACATCAGCACTTGCAGGATGTCACCGTTGGCGAAAGCGCCGACGATGGTGGTCGGGATCACGTTGAGCAGGAAGCCGATGACACTTTGATCAGCACCAGCCGCTACGTAGGTAGCGACTTTGGAGGCATCCAGGGTGCTTACGTCGATGTGCATGCCAGCGCCTGGCTGCACGACGTTGACCACGACCAGACCCACCAGCAAAGCGATGGTCGAAACGATTTCAAAGTAAAGGAGTGCGTAACCGCCAGTCTTGCCGACCGCTTTCATGTCCTGCATGCCGGCGATACCGCTGACGACGGTGCAGAAGATGATCGGGGCGATGATCATTTTGATCAGTTTGATGAACCCGTCACCCAGCGGCTTTACTGCCACACCGAGCTGCGGATAGAAGTGACCGAGCAAAACACCGATGACAATTGCAACGATCACCTGGAAATACAGGGATTTGTACAGTGGCTGACGAGTCGTCATTGCAAAGTTCCTCAAGGGTGTCCGGTGACAACATCCAACTGTTGCCCGCAACACCGCAATTGCGAACCCTCCTGCACTGGAGGGATTTGTTTTTTCGAGCTGCGCAACGGCAGGCATCTGCTCGTTGTATCGCAAGGCCCGTGCCACCTTCCGTAAAAACCCTGCAAGCCTTTTGATATCAGGGGTTGCAGCGAATTCCCTGTCACCGGGCGGTTACAACGGTGTGGCGGATTTCCGCCCTTCCACTAAAAGTCGTCCTGCTATCTGGCGGATATCCGCCCTGTTCATGCCCGCAGGACGCAGCTACCATCCGTCGTTCAACGGTCAGATCTGCTGCCATGCGCGAACGCACCATCGCCAGTCATTTCGCCCGCGCCGTTCTCGGGGGCGCGCGTCGACACGGCTACGACTATTCGAGACTGCTGCAACAACTGGGAATCAGCCCCGAGCTGCTGGACGAACCGCGGGCGCGCATCGCTCCGGAGCAGTTCACCCAACTGATTAAGGCCTTATGGCTGGCACTGGACGACGAGTACCTGGGTTTTGGGCAAGCCCCGAGCAAACCGGGTAGCTTCGCGATGATGTGTCATGCCGTGATCCACTGCCGCAATCTGGATAAGGCACTCAATCGCGGCTTATTGTTTTATAGCCTATTCCCCGGGGCTCCGCGTTTGACCCTGACTCATGAGGACGAATGGGTCCGCATGAGCCTGGACGACTCACAACTCTGGGACCCGGACCACTTTCTGAGCGAGGCTCTGCTGGTGATCTGGCATCGATTCGGCAGTTGGCTGATCGGCCAGCGCATTCGACTGGAGCACGCCACATTCAGCTATCCCCGCCCCGAGCACGGTGCCGAATACGATCTGCTGTTTTCCTGCCCGTTGGCGTTTTCTACCAAGCAGAGCAGTCTGCTGTTTCACAGCCGTTACCTGACCATGCCGTTATTGCAGGACGAGCGCACCCTCAAGCATTTTCTTGAGCACTCCCCGGCAAACCTGCTTTCGCGCCCGGATGACGGCGACAGCCTGAGCAGCCGTTTACGCCGCTTGCTGAGCCGAGACAGTTCTCGCTGGCCCGACCTGGAAGCCGTGGCCGCCCACCTGCACATCAGCCCGCAAACCTTGCGCCGGCATCTGCGGGAAGAGGGTTCGAGCTTTCAGGAATTGAAGGACCAGTTGCGCCGGGACATCGCGATTTATCACCTGAGCCGCGCCGACCTGTCGTTGCAACAGATCGCCGAACAACTGGGGTTTTCCGAGCCGTCGGCGTTTCACCGGGCGTTCAAGAAATGGACCGGATTGACGCCGGGGGCCTACCGGGCGCAGGAAAACTGATTTCCAAGGCCGAATTTTTTTGAAGTATTCACTGGCCTCTTCGCGAGCAAGCCCGCTCCCACATTTGGCCCTGTTCCGTCAGAGGGAACGCGGTCGAATGTGGGAGCGGGCTTGCTCGCGAAGAGGCCAGTAGAAGCACTATCAAACTCCCGGTTAAACCAGCGGAAAGTGAATCCGGAACGCCGCCCCGCCCATTGGCGAATCCCCCAGCGTCAGCTGGGCGCTGTAGCTTTCGATGATGTCCTTGACCACCGCCAGGCCGATGCCCTGCCCCGGGTGCTGGCGATCCAGGCGTTCGCCGCGTTCGAGAATCCGTGCGCGCTGATCCTGTGGCACGCCGGGGCCGTCGTCCTCGACACACAACTCGGTGCCGCCGAGGGTTTCGCGCACGCTGATGCGTATTTCGCCAAGGCACAGGCGATAGGCGTTTTCCAGCAGGTTGCCCAGCATCTCCAATAGAGCGCCCTGCTCGATCGGTACGTAGCACGGGTCCGGCAGGTCGAAGGCAACGTGCACGCGCTTGTCGCGATAGACCTTGTCCAGCGTGTCGCACAGGCTTTTCAGCACCGGCCGCAAGCGCACCTGATGACGTACCAGACCACTTTTGCGCAGGCTGGCACGTTGCAACTGGTAGCTGATCTGCTGGCTCATGCGTTCGATCTGGGTTTGCAGCACCCAGGCCTGATCGCGATCCTCCGGACGCTGAGCCATGTCTTCACTGACGCCTTGCAACACAGCCAGCGGCGTTTTCAGGCTATGGGCCAGGTCATCGAGGGAATCACGGTAGCGACTGCGCTGTTCACGCTCACTGTGCAGCAAGCGGTTGAGGGAACCGGTCAGGCGCAGCAATTCCCGGGGATGTTCTTCACTGAGGCTCTCGCGGGTGCCACCTTCGATCTGGTCCAGCTCCTGGCTCAAGCGCCGCAATGCCTGCAAGCCCCAGGTCAGACCGATCCACAGCAACGCCAGCAACACCAGCAGTGCCGCGCCAAAACCCAGGTAAAGATTTTCCCGCAGGCCTTCGAGGGTCAGTTCGTACTCGCGAACCGGTTGCAGCGCCACGATGCTGAACGCTGCACTTTTACCGCCGAGCAACTTGACCTCGACGTCGTAGACGAAGAACTCCTGGCCATTGGCTTCGCGGATTCGCGCGAACTCGTTGCCACGTCCGTCGTAGCGCGGCTTGTAATTGATGTGTTCTTCCTGGGTCGCCTTCGAACGCCAGACCTGGTGCCCCTCACGGTCATAGATGTAGCCGAGCAATCGGCTGTCGGTGAGGTTGAAGCGTTCGTCGGGCAATTGCGCCGGCATCTGCAGGCTGTTGTTCTCCACCCGGGCGGCAGAGATCAGCGTGGTCACGTCCGATGCCAGGCGCTGCTCGATGGAGTCCTGCAGCGCCAGGCTGAAGGCACCTTGCATCGCCGGCAGCAACGCCAGCATGAACAACACCGCCAACAGCGTGGCGGCGAGCATCAAGCGAACGCGCAGCGAACGGATCAAGTGCAACGCTCATTGAACAGGTAGCCCAGGCCCCGCACGGTGTCGATCGGCTTGAACCCGCCCGGCCCCTCCAGTTTGCGGCGCAACCGGCCGACCAGTACCTCGATCACATTCGGATCACGCTCGTCGTCATCCGGGTAGAGCTGCTCCATCAAGCGGTCCTTGGGTACTACTTGCTGATGGTGGCGCATCAGGTATTCGAGGATGCGGTACTCGTACGCGGTCAGCGCCAGCGGCTGTTCATCGAGGGACGCCTGTTTGCGATTGAGGTCCAGCAGCAAGGGACCGGCAACGATAGTCGATTGGGTAAAACCGCTGGAGCGGCGCAGCAAGGCATTCAGGCGGGCCTCCAGCTCTTCGAACTGGAACGGCTTGACCACGTAATCGTCGGCCCCGGCGGCCAGGCCTTCGACTTTGTCCTGCCAGTTACCGCGCGCGGTGAGGATCAGGATCGGGAAGATCTTGCCGCTTGAGCGCAACTGGCGGATCAGGTCGAGCCCGCTCATGCCCGGCAGACCGAGGTCGATTACCGCCAGGTCAAAGTTGAACTGCGCGGTCTGGTACAGCGCCTCCTCGGCGTTGGCCACGGACTCGACCACGTGGCCGCTCTCCGTCAGGCGGGTTTGCAGGTGATGACGCAGCAGCGCTTCATCTTCGACAACCAGCAGTTTCATAACGCTCTCCCGGGCAAATCAACATCTCCAGAGGCACAACGTCGCACCTCAATAGCTAAAATGGCAACAGTCACTGTAGGAGCGAGCTTGCTCGCGAAGACGACGGCACAGTCAACATTGATGTTGCCTGACACCCCGCTTTCGCGAGCAAGCTCGCTCCTACAGGCTTCGCGTTGGCGCATGCCCTTGTCAGAAAGCGTAGTTGGCCGACAGGTAAGTCTGGGCGCTGCTGGTCAGGTCCAGCGAACCCTGCTTGCTGCCACCGCGCTCACTCATCTCGGTGCTGGCATTGCTGCGCAGGTAACGGTAACCCAGTTCAACCGAGGTGTTTTGCGAAACCTGTTGCAGCACACCCACCTGGCCACCGATGGCGTAGCCGATATCGCTGTCGCGGCTGAAGCCTGGCGACTCCTGCGTCAGTTTGGTCAGGCCCGCCGTGGCGCCGCCGAACAATTTGGTGCTGCCGCCCACCGGGTAGAACAGATCGTAGCTGCCCAGGAGGTTTTCCTGACGCAGTTTAATGCCGTTGTGCGAGCCCGACACGTTGTCGTAAGTGGCGTAGTAACGGCCCTGGCTATTCTGCTGGCCCAGACGTACACCCCAGGTGGTGTCCTTGCCGATCACGCCGTCGGCGTTCGGATGATTGAGGTTGTCGTTCAGGGCGTGGGATTTTTTGACTTTGTCGCTGGTCTGTCCAAGAGTAAGACTGGCGAAGTTGTCGTCGGACGCGAAGGCTGTGGTGCTCGCGCCCAGAACGGCGAACGCCAGTAGCAGTTTTTTGAATCCAGTCATTGGGGAGTTTCCTCATGCGCTGTTTGCTTTTTGGGTACGGGGCAAGGTTACGCACCGCGCCCTGAACTCCCCCTGAACGCACTCTGAACCTGGGCTGAATCAACCCGGCCCAAACGTTTCGACACGTTTCAACAGGAGATCCGACCATGCGCCTGTTCCTCGCCGTCCTCCTACTGGCCCTGAGCGGGCTCAGTCAGGCCGCCATCAAAACCCGGGAAATCCCCTACCAAAGTGCCGACGGCACGAAAATGATCGGCTATTACGCCTATGACGATGCCATCAAAGGCCCGCGCCCCGGGGTCTTGGTGGTGCATGAGTTCTGGGGCCTGAACGACTACGCCAAGCGTCGCGCCCGGGATCTCGCCGGCCTGGGCTACAGCGCCCTGGCCGTCGACATGTACGGCGACGGCAAAAATACCGAGCACCCCAAAGACGCCATGGCCTTTATGCAAGCGGTAACGAAAGACGGTGCCGTGGGCAGCGCGAGGTTTAACGCCGGGCTCGATTTGCTGAAAAAACAGCCACAAACCAACCCGAACAAAATCGCCGCCATCGGCTACTGCTTCGGTGGTGGCGTGGTGCTCAACGCGGCGCGCCAGGGTGTGCCGCTGGCGGGCGTGGTGAGTTTCCATGGCGCGCTGGCGACCAATACGCCGGCAACGCCGGGCAGCGTCAAGGCGAAGATCCTTGTGGAGCACGGGGCACTGGACAGCATCGTCACCCCGGAGAGCATCACCGCTTTCAAAAGCGAAATGGACAAGGCCGGGGCCGACTATACATTCGTCAGTCTCGACGACGCCAAGCACGGTTTCACCAATCCGGATGCCGATCGGTTGAGCCATGGCGAACATGGCGGGCCCGACATTGGCTACAACAAGGCCGCCGATGAAAAATCCTGGGCGGACATGCAGGCTTTCTTCAAAAAGATCTTTGGCTGAGACATAACAACTGAAGTTGAGCAGCGCTCCCCGTGGCGAGGAAGCTTGCTCCCGCTCGGCTGCGAAGCAGTCGTAAATCCTGCAACCGCGCCCTGTCTGACACAATGCGGTTACAGGTTTTTGGGTGGCTTCGCCACCCAGCGGGAGCAAGCTCCCTCGCCACAAAAGCCATCTGCCACTACCCAGCCTCAAGCCAACCCGGCAAAATGCCTGGCATGAATTCAACCCCCGCCCTGCCCGTCTGCTGCACCCCTCTCGATGACCATTGGCCGCTGCCGTTCGTGCTGCCCGATACGGTCCTGCTGAGTACTCACTTCGATAGTGCCCGACTGGCCAGCGATGATTTCCAGCGCAGCGCCGTCGAGGCGCCGGCGAGCATCCAGCGCTCGGTGGCCAAACGGCAGGCGGAGTTTCTCGCCGGGCGGGTGTGTGCCAGGGCCGCGTTACAGCGGCTCGAAGGTTTGAATTTGGTTCCGGCCATCGGTGAAGACCGGGCACCGGTGTGGCCCGCTCATATCGCCGGCTCGATCACCCACAGCACCGGCCGGGCCGCCGCGATCGTGGCGAACAAAAGCCACTGGCGCGGCCTGGGCATGGACCTGGAAAACCTGCTCAACGCCGAACGGGCCGAACGCCTGGCCGGGGAAATCCTCAATCCGCCGGAACTACAGCGCCTGGCGGCCGGTGATCAGGATCAACGGGCATTGCTGGTCACCCTGACGTTCTCGGTCAAGGAAAGCCTGTTCAAGGCGCTCTATCCGATCGTCCAGCAACGCTTTTATTTCGAACACGCCGAAGTGCTGGAGTGGAGTGAGTCGGGGGAGGTGCGGTTGCGACTGCTCACTGATTTGTCCAGCGAATGGCGCAGTGGTACCGAGCTGGATGCGCAGTTCGGGGTCAAGGATGGGCAGTTGTTGAGTCTGGTCAGTATCAAGGCCTGAAGATTTTCAGCACATGACCGGGCCTCTTCGCGAGCAAGCCCGCTCCCACATTGGGCTTTGTGAACACCACAGATCCAGTGTGGGAGCGGGCTTGCTCGCGAAAGCGGTTGAACATTCACCGAAAATCTCAACGCTTTTCCTGATTGCGCGGCCAACTCAAACTGAAACACGCCCCGCCCAGGCTCTTGCTCTTGCCGATCAACGCACGCCCGTCATGCCAATGGATAATGCGCCGCACGATCGACAACCCCAGTCCATGCCCGCCCGACGCGCGGGTGCGGCTGTCGTCGAGGCGCAGGAACGGCGTGAAGATCTTCTCCCACGCCGACTCCGGAACACCCGGCCCGTCATCCTCGATATCCACCCGGCAACGCTGCTGCCCCACCTGATAGCTGATGGTCACCCGTGATTGCGCATGGCGCATGGCGTTGCTCACCAGATTCTGGATCGCCCGGTGCAAATAACGCGGTTCGGCCTCGACCCAGGCATCGTCGTTATCGGCGGCCGACAGGCACAAACCCCGCTGTACCGTGACGTCGGCGCGCAACGGCGCCAGTTCTTCAATCACTTGATTGACCAAGGCATCCAGATCGATCCGCTGAAAGTTCAGCGCCGGCGAGCCCTGCTCCAGCCGTGCGTAGGTCAGCATCTCGTCCACCAGCCGATCGAGATCCTCGATGTCGTTGTCCATGCCCTGGCAGTATTTTTCCAGGGCTTGCGGCGTGGTGGCCGAGCCGATCATCTCCAGGCCGAAGCGCAGGCGCGCCACCGGCGTGCGCAATTCGTGGGACACCGCGCGCACCAGTTCGCGCTGGATCGCCAGCAACTGTTGCAAGTGCTCGGCCATGCCGTTGAATGCCGAGGCCAAGCGTCCCACCGAGTCCGCGCCGCGCGCTGGCACGCGGGTTTCCAGGCTGCCCTTGGCAATGCGCGTGGCGGCGGCTTCGAGGCCACGCAAGCGTCGCTCCAGCTGGCGCACCAGCAGATAGACGATCAAACCGATCAGCGTCAGGCCCAGCGCGGCAATCAACACCAGCCACTCCGGCGGATAAGGATTCATCTGGTACAACGGGCCGATTTCCAGGACCCACGGCGTGCCGACCATGCCGGCAAACACCCGGATCGAATCGCCCTCCTTGCCCAGCGCCATCACGGTGTCCCCCTCGGACACCCGGCGGCTCTGGTCGTCGTCCATGTCCGCCTCGTCAACCGTAACCAGCCGCAGGTCGAAGCCGAAGCCCTTGTCTTGCTTCAATTGAGCCAGGCGCAAGGGCTGGTCGGCTACCGGGGTGCGCACCAGTTCATCGGTCAACAGGTAGATGGTCGCCCGGGCCAGTTGTTCGCTGATCTGCTGCACCTCCCCGGTGAGCATCAACTGTTCCTTGTCGCTGACCAGCTTGTAGACCTTCGCCGCGTGCGGCCCGGTCTGTTCCACCAATGCCTGGCCGCGCAACACACGAGTGCGCTGGGTAAGATCAAGGTCAGTCTCGGCGAAGGTTTTCAGCGCCAGCGGAATGCCCAGCAGCCGCTCCCATACCAATAAGGCCCGGTGGCGCTCGGTCGGGTTCATCGGTTGCAGGTTATCGGCCATCAGCGAAAACGTGCCGTGGGCCAGGCGCTCGCGGTATTGCTCGCTGCGCACTTGATTGAGCAGGTGCAACGCCAGCACACCGAGCACCGCCACCAGAATCAGCGCAGCGCACATGCCGCCATAGATACGCAGGAAGATCGAGTTCACAGGGTCTGGTCTACGCAAGCCTCGGGAACGAACAGATAGCCTTTGCTGCGCACGGTCTTGATCAGCCGTGGATGCTCCGGGTCATCACCGATCTTCGGGCGGATGCGCGAGATGCGCACATCGATGGAGCGGTCCTGACCGTCATAGCCGATGCCCCGCAGCGCGGTGAAGATCTCTTCCCGGGACAGGATGCGCCCGGCATTGGCCACCAACAGCCAGAGCAAATCGAATTCGGCGCTGGTCAGCTCGATGCCGTTGCCCTGCAACCAGGCTTCGCGCAAGGCGTTGTCGACGATCAGCGGGCCGAACTGCAGACGCCGCTGTTTTTCCGGGGCGACCTCGGGCGTTTCGCTACGACGCAGCAGGGCCTGGATGCGCGCCAGCAGCAGGCGCGGGCGCACCGGCTTGCACACGTAGTCATCGGCACCCAGGTCCAGGCCGAGAATCTGGTCAGTGTCATCGGTGCGGGCGGTGAGCATCAGGATCGGGCCGTCATAGCGAGCGCGGACCTTGCGGCAAATGCTCAGGCCATCTTCACCGGGGAGCATCAGGTCGAGAATCACCAGGTCCGGTTGTTCCTTGATGATGCGGTTCGCAGCGAGCGCACCGTCCCCTTCGATCGATACACGCAGGCCATTGGCTTCCAGGTAATCGCGGGTCAGCTCAGCCAGTCGCTGGTCGTCCTCCACAATCAATACCTGCCAGGCTTCTTGCTCCACGGGTGACCTCTGCTTGCCAAAAACACTAATAAGGAAGGATCCACCCGTCTTTTTGTAATGATTCCGGGGGACAAATAGGTATACACGCTGCGCCGATTGTATAAACGCCACCCGTCGAGAACACAAGCGGGTAAATGCGTTCGGACAACACGTTTTTTTGTGATAGGGTTCGCGCCCTTAAAAATCCGCCCGAGCGTTTTCGATCGTAGAAAATCGCTGAAAAAAGGTCCGGTCCAGCTGCGTCGCGGCCTACACGCCGGTTCCCTCTTTCACACACAATTTACGCACAGGTTTATCCACAGGCAGTACGTTGCAATCGCCCCCCAAAACGCATTATCTTGTAGCCCGGCGCTAAAAAAACCCTAGATATAGGGTTTTGCGCAAAAAACCAAACACAAACCAGACACCAATTTCAAGCGCTTTTATTGCCTCTGTCCGGTTGAACCAAACGTATTTTCGAAAGACCAAACCGCGCGTGCGGATGGCTACTGTATTTCGGCCCCGAGTGGTGAAAACGGTACGGGTGTTGCAGTCCCAACTGTCACCTATTAAGGACCCCGGTTTCAGGCCCAAGGCGTGAGACCAAAGACTTCGGCATGGAAGCGGCGCCCGATAAAGCCCCCTTCCTCCTGTCCCGAAGTTGTTATGCCCGGCGCTCGCCGGTTGTAGTGCTTCAGGACGGAACGGTGGGCACCGTGATGGTGCCCAAACAAACATAGAGAATGTGGAGACACTCCCCCATGCAAACCGACACAACTCGCGAGAACCCGCAGGGCACCTTGCCGCAGGCCGCTGATTCGAATTCGGATCTGTCCGCCACCGCGCCTGGCCAACTGCGCGTGATCAAGCGTAACGGCACTGTCGTTCCCTACACCGATGACAAAATCACCGTCGCCATCACCAAAGCGTTTCTCGCAGTTGAAGGCGGCACCGCTGCTGCCTCGTCGCGAATCCACGACACCGTTGCCCGCCTGACCGAACAGGTCACCGCGACCTTCAAGCGTCGCATGCCATCGGGCGGCACCATCCACATCGAAGAAATCCAGGACCAGGTCGAACTGGCCCTGATGCGTGCCGGCGAGCAGAAAGTTGCTCGCGACTACGTGATCTACCGTGATGCCCGTTCCAAGGAACGCGCTGTTCGCACCACCGAAGAGCCGGTACAAGCGCACCCGTCGATCCGCATCACCCGTGCCGACGGCAGCCTGGCGCCGCTGGACATGGGCCGCCTGAACACCATCGTCACCGAAGCATGCGAAGGCCTGGAAGAAGTCGACGGCGACCTGATCCAGCGCGAAACCCTGAAGAACCTGTACGACGGCGTGGCCCTGACCGACGTCAACACCGCCCTGGTGATGACTGCCCGTACCCTGGTTGAACGCGAGCCGAACTACTCGTTCGTGACCGCGCGCCTGCTGATGGACACCCTGCGTGCCGAAGGCCTGGGCTTCCTCGGTGTTGCCGAGAGCGCCACTCACCACGAGATGGTCGACCTGTACGCCAAGGCGCTGCCGGCCTACATCGCCAAGGGTATCGAATACGAGCTGCTGAACCCTGAGCTGGCCTCCTTCGACCTGGAAAAACTGGGCAAGGCGATCAACCACGAGCGCGACCAGCAATTCACCTACCTGGGCCTGCAAACCCTGTACGACCGTTACTTCATCCACAAGGATGGCGTGCGTTTCGAACTGCCGCAGATCTTCTTCATGCGCGTGGCCATGGGCCTGGCGATCGAAGAGAAAGACCGCGAAGCCCGTGCCATCGAGTTCTACAACCTGTTGTCGTCCTTCGACTACATGGCTTCGACCCCGACCCTGTTCAACGCCGGTACCCTGCGTCCACAGCTGTCGAGCTGCTACCTGACCACCGTGCCGGATGACCTGTCGGGCATCTACCACGCGATCCACGACAACGCCATGCTGTCGAAATTCGCCGGTGGCCTGGGCAACGACTGGACCCCGGTTCGTGCGTTGGGTTCGTACATCAAGGGCACCAACGGCAAATCCCAGGGCGTGGTTCCGTTCCTCAAAGTCGTGAACGACACCGCCGTTGCCGTTAACCAGGGTGGCAAGCGCAAAGGCGCTGTGTGTGCCTACCTGGAAACCTGGCACATGGACATCGAAGAGTTCATCGAGCTGCGCAAGAACACCGGTGATGATCGTCGTCGTACCCACGACATGAACACCGCCAACTGGATCCCTGACCTGTTCATGAAGCGTGTCTTCGATGACGGCAAGTGGACCCTGTTCTCGCCATCCGAAGTGCCGGACCTGCACGACCTGACCGGCAAGGCCTTCGAAGAGCGCTACGAGTACTACGAAGCCCTGACCGAGTACCCGGGCAAGGTCAAGCTGTTCAAGACCATCCAGGCCAAAGACCTGTGGCGCAAAATGCTGTCCATGCTGTTCGAAACCGGCCACCCATGGCTGACCTTCAAGGACCCGTGCAACCTGCGCAGCCCGCAGCAGCACGTCGGCGTGGTCCACAGCTCGAACCTGTGCACCGAGATCACCTTGAACACCAACAAGGACGAGATCGCCGTTTGTAACCTGGGCTCGATCAACCTGCCGAACCACATCGTCGACGGCAAGCTGGACACCGCCAAGCTGCAACGCACCGTGAACACCGCCGTGCGCATGCTCGACAACGTGATCGACATCAACTACTACTCGGTGCCGCAAGCGAAGAACTCCAACTTCAAGCACCGTCCGGTCGGCCTGGGCATCATGGGCTTCCAGGACGCGCTGTACCTGCAGCACATCCCTTACGGCTCCGACGCTGCCGTCGAGTTCGCCGACAAGTCGATGGAAGCGGTCAGCTACTACGCGATCCAGGCTTCCTGCGACCTGGCCGACGAGCGCGGCTCGTACGAGACATTCCAGGGTTCGCTGTGGTCCAAAGGCATCCTGCCGCTGGATTCGCAACAGATCCTGATCGAGGCCCGTGGCCAGAAGTACATCGATGTCGACCTGAACGAAACCCTGGACTGGGCACCGGTTCGCGCCCGTGTACAGAAAGGCATTCGTAACTCCAACATCATGGCCATCGCACCGACCGCGACCATCGCCAACATCACCGGCGTATCGCAGTCGATCGAACCGACCTACCAGAACCTGTATGTGAAATCGAACCTGTCGGGCGAATTCACCGTGATCAACCCGTACCTGGTTCGCGACCTCAAGGCTCGCGGCCTGTGGGATTCGGTCATGATCAACGACCTGAAGTACTACGACGGTTCGGTGCAGCAGATCGAGCGCATCCCGCAAGAACTCAAAGAGCTCTACGCGACTGCCTTCGAAGTGGACACCAAGTGGATCGTCGACGCGGCCAGCCGTCGTCAGAAGTGGATCGACCAGGCTCAGTCGCTGAACCTGTACATCGCTGGCGCTTCGGGCAAGAAACTGGACGTGACCTACCGCATGGCCTGGTACCGTGGCCTGAAAACCACTTACTACCTCCGTGCCCTGGCCGCGACCAGCACCGAGAAGTCGACCATCAACACCGGCAAGCTGAACGCTGTTTCCAGCGGCGGCAACCACGGTGACGACTCGGTCCTGGCAGCGCCTGCCGGTCCTGCTCCAGTGCCGAAGGCTTGCGCCATCGACGAGCCGGATTGCGAAGCTTGCCAATAAGCTGAGCCGGTGAGCACTGAAAGGTGCTTACTAAAAACCCCCGATCAGCCTCTGGCGGGTCGGGGGTTTTCTTTTGCCTTACGAAAAATGGTGACGGGTCTGACGCTTTCGCGGGCAAGCCCGCTCCTACAGGTTCAATGTGATCCCTGTAGGAGCGGGCTTGCCCGCGAAGAGGCCATCACCTCCAACACAAAACCTCAGGCCACAAAAAAGCCCCTCTTGCGAGGGGCTTTTTATGCAGCACTTTCCAGCATCAGGTCATCTGAATGATGGTCTGCATGATGGTGCTTTGGGTGGAGATGGTCTTGGCGTTCGCCTGGTAGTTGCTCTGCGCCTTGATCAGGTCGACCAGTTCGTTGGTCAGGTTGACGTTGGACTCTTCCAGGGAGTTGGAAACGATCGAACCCAGGGTGCCAGTCTCCGGCGCATCGTAGCCCGGGATGCCCGACGCGTAGGTTTCTTTCCAGCTGGTGCCGCCTACCGGCTGCAGGCCTTGCTCGTTGGTGAAGCTGGCCAGGGAAATCTGGCCGATGGGCTTGGTCTGGTTGTTGCTGAAGTTGGCCAGCAGCACACCGCTGCCGTCGATGGTCAGGTTGGTGATCTGGCCAGTGGCGTAGCCGTTCTGTGCCGGAATCGAACGCGCGGTGTCGGCGTTGAACTGGGTGGTGTTGGCCATGGCGATGGTCAAACCTGCCGGATCGGCTGCGGCGCCGTTGGCGGTCCAGACGCCACCGGTCACGGAGCCCGGAGTCCAGTTGGTGATCTTCAGGTCACTGCTGATCACTGGAGCGCCAGGTGGGGCCGGGGTGCTGACCGAAACCAGTTTACCAGTCGAGTCGAACGACATGGTCGAAGCAACCGGAGCGGTAACGGTAGGATCGCTACCATCCGGGTTGCGACCATCGATCAGGGTGTAGGTGTCCCACGTGTTCGCGCCAGTCTTGACCATGTATTGATCCATGGTGTGCTGGTTACCCTGAGTATCGAAGATCGGAGTACTGAACGACTTGGTAAAGGTCTCGGTCTTGCTCGGGTCGAACTTGTTCGCCGCAACCGTCTGGTCGATCACCGCCGAGGTGGAGTTCAGGTTGATCGTCGACGACACGGTGCTGGTCGATTTCGGCGCCAGGTTGGAGGTGTCGATGCGCAGGTCGGTCAGCACGCCGTTGACGATCTTGCCATTGGAATCCACACCGTAACCTTGCAGGCGGGCAGTACCGTCGCTGTTGGTGACGTAGCCTTCCTTGTCGGTCTTGAACGTACCGGCACGGGTGTAGGTCAGCGAACCGTTGTTGCTCAGGACGAAGAAGCCGTTGCCCTGGATACCCATGTCGAGCACGTTGCCGGTGTTGCTCACGTCACCCTGGCCGAACTGCTGGGAAACGTTGGCCAGGCGCACGCCGTTGCCGACGGTCTTGCTACCGGTACCCAGGCGGGTCGCCGAGTACACGTCTTCGAATTCTGCACGGGACGATTTGAAACCGGTGGTTGCAACGTTGGCGATGTTGTTGCCGGTCACGTCAAGTTGCTTGTTGGCTGCATAGAGACCGCTAAGGCCGATATTGAAAGACATCATCCACTCCTTTGTGCCGTGTTAGTCGGCTCTACATACCAATGGTTTGTACTTTGGACAGGGCCACGCTGCCCAGCCCGGCCAGGTTGAGCATCAACTCACCGCCGGTCTGGCTGATGGTCACGCTGTTGACGGTCGCGGGCAGGTTGGTGATCAACGCGACGGACTGGCCATCGATGGTGCTCGTGGCGCCAAAGGTGTAGGTGCCCGCAGGTACCGTCTCACCCGCATCGTTCTTGCCGTCCCAGATGAAGCTGGCGTTGCCGGCCTTCTGCGAACCCAGGTCGATGGTGCGCACGGTCTTGCCGGCTGCGTCGGTGATCTTCAGGGTGGCGGACGCCACCGAAGACGGCACGACCACCGTGCCGCTGAGGCTCTTGGTGGTGTCGACCACGGCCTTGTCGCCCGGAGCGATGACCGAACGGCCCACCAGCGACGACGCCTGCAATGCCTGGGACGAGTTGTAGTTGCTGGCCAGGCCGCTCACGGTGTCGTTGAGTGTGGTAATGCCTTCCAGGCTGCTGAACTGTGCCAACTGGGCCACGAATGCGCCGTTGTCCTGAGGCTCCAGCGGGTTCTGGTTTTTCAGCTGGGTCACCAGCAACTGCAGGAACGCATCCTTGCCCAGGGCCTTGTTGCCGGTGGCACTGCCGGTTGCCGACGCGAGGCCATCCGTCGTGGTGTTGGTCTTGATCGAGGAATTGGCCAGGATGTCGTTGAGGCTCAAACCGCTGGTGGAATCGGTAACACTCATCTGAGTCGCCCCTTATCACTGACCGAGGGTCAGGACTTTCTGCATCATGGTTTTGGCGGTGTTCATCATTTCGGCGTTGGTCTGGAACGAACGGCTCGCGGAAATCATGTCGGCCATTTCCTCCACCACGTTGACGTTCGGGTAGTAGACATAGCCCTTGGCATCGGCCGCCGGATGGTTCGGCTCGTAGCGCGCCTCGAGGTTGCTCTGGTCTTCGACCACACCCAGCACCTGCACGCCCTGACCGGCGGCGTCCTGGCTCTGGAACAGCGAGTCGCTGCCGCCGCTCTGGCCGCCCTGGAACATGGTGGCGAACACCGGATGACGCGCGCGGTAGGTCTGGTCGATGCTCGATGAGACGGTCTCGGCGTTGGCGATGTTCGAAGCGACGGTGTTCAAACGCGTGGTCTGCGCACTCATGCCGCTACCGGCAATGTTGAAAACACTGGATAGAGACATGGCTTACTCTCCGCGCAGGGCTGACACCAGCCCTTTGAATTTGCTGTTGAGCAGGGTGAAGCTGGCCTGGAAGCCGATCGCGTTTTCCGCGTAGTTCGACTGTTCCAGTTGAGCGTCCACGGTGTTCTGGTCGATCGACGGTTGCATCGGCGTGCGATACAGCAACGACTCGTCGCCATTGCCCAGGCCTTCGGCTTCGATGTGACGGCTGTTGGTCATGTTCAAGGCGAAGGTGCCGCTTTTGGTTTTCTCGTTCTGCTCGGCGAGCACTTTCGAGAAATCCAGGTCCCGAGCCTTGTAGTTCGGGGTATCGGCGTTGGCGATGTTGTTGGCCAGGACTTCGGCACGCTGGGCGCGGAAGCCCAGGGCTTGTTCGTGGATACCGAGCGCTTTATCGAAGCTGATGCTCATGTCGGGAAACCTTCGGGTGACCTGATTTTTCGTAGGATCAACTTAGCAAGCCCCATGCCAATTCAAAAAAGCCCGGAAACCGGGGCTTTGCCGGCCTTGGCAACGCGGCAATGCCAGAAAAGCGGCAACGGTTTTCCGCCGGCTGCCGCTTTTCTGCCGCCTGGCCCCACTTTTGATTACACCACCTCCCCCTGTAGGAGCTGGCTTGCCAGCGATGGCGTCGAGTCAGCCGACGTTTAATTTGCTGACACACCGCTTTCGCTGGCAAGCCAGCTCCTACAGGGGATTGAGATAACCATGAGAAATCATCAGGCATAAAAAAACGGGAGCCCCTGAGGACTCCCGTTTTTTGCTGACGCCCGCGAAATCACTTCGCCTGGTAAATGATCCCCGGGCTGCACTGAACCATCTGGTAATGATCCGGCAAACCGTTCAGTGCTTCGGAAGCACCGAGGAACAGGTAACCACCCGGCTTCAACGTGCTGTGGATGCGCAACAGGATGTCTTTCTTCACCTCGGCGGAGAAGTAGATCAACACGTTGCGGCAGAACACGATGTCGAACTTGCCGAGGCTCGCGTAGCTGTCCAGCAGGTTGAACGAACGGAATTCCACCCGGCTCTTGATCGGCGCCTTGATCGCCCAGCGTCCCGGCCCTTTCGGGTCGAAATAACGCTGCAGGCGCTCGGGCGACAGGCCGCGACCGATGGCCAGGCTGTCGTACTCGCCGGTCTTGCAGTTGTTCAGCATGGTGCCGGACAGGTCAGTGGCAACGATCTGTACACCCATCCTCAACTGGCCCATGTTGACCCGTTCGAACTCATCGATGGACATCGACAGCGAATACGGTTCCTGGCCCGACGAGCACGCCGCCGACCAGATACGCAGGCGCTGGCCGGGACTGGCCTTGATCGCTTCGGGCAGGACCTTGTTCTTCAAGACTTCAAACGGGTAAGTGTCACGAAACCACAGGGTTTCGTTGGTGGTCATGGCATCCACCACCTGCTCGCGCAAACCGCTGCGCGGCTGGGTCTGCATGCGCTGAACCAACTCTCCCAAAGACTTGATGCCTTGCTGTTCCATCAGTTTGTTGAGACGGCTGGAGACCAGGTACTGCTTGTTTTCACCGAGCAAAATGCCACAGGCTTTTTCCAGGAATACCCGGAACTGTTCGAAATCCAAATTACCCGTAGACAATGATGCCGCCTCTTAAATCGTGGTGACTGCCAGGGGCGCAGGCCCCTAGCTGATATCTGCTGCTTTGATCCGGTCGACTACCCGGGATGCCAGGTCATCAGGACGGAATTTGGCCAGGAAGTCATCGGCACCGACCTTCTTGACCATCGCCTGATTGAATACCCCCGACAACGAAGTATGCAGGATGATATGAAGCTTTTGCATGCGCGGGTCGTTGCGGATTTCCGCCGTCAGGGTGTACCCGTCCATCTCCGGCATCTCGATGTCGGAGATCATCATCAGGAACTCTTCTTCCGGTTTCTTGCCCTCGTCGACCAGTTTGCGCAGGTAGTCCAGCGCTTGCCGACCATCGTTCAACGCCACCACTTCGACACCGACCGTTTGCAGGCAACGCGTGACCTGCTTGCGCGCCACCGACGAGTCGTCGACCGTCAGCACACGCAACGAAAGCGCCTTGTGCTGGGTTTCGACATCCACCACACCCACGGAAATCGCTTCCGGCGTCGGCGCCACTTCCGCCAGCACTTTCTCGACGTCGATGATTTCGACCAACTGATTGTCGACCCGCGTCACCGCCGTCAGGTAGTGATCGCGTCCGGTGCCCTTGGGTGGCGGATGGATCTCCTCCCAGTTCATGTTGACGATGCGTTCCACCGAGCGAACCAGGAAACCCTGGGTCTTGGTGTTGTACTCCGTGATGATCACGAAGGGATTGTTCTTGTCCTTCAAAGCACCGGAGCCGGTCGCCATTGCCAGATCAAGGATCGGAATGGTCGCTCCCCGGATGTTCGCCACGCCGCACACGACAGGACTGGACTTGGGCATCAACGTCAGTTGGGGGCATTGCAGCACCTCCCGAACCTTGAATACGTTGATCCCGTACAGCTGCTGGCCGTCGAGACGGAACAACAACAGCTCAAGGCGATTCTGCCCCACCAGTTGCGTGCGCTGGTTCACCGAATCCATTACACCAGCCATGCCCAGACTCCTACACCAACGCCAAGTGTTGTTGCGACGCGCCTTCATCACTAAACGGCACGGCGCTTGCTTTTTTAATCGTTATGAACACAGAACCGACATTTTTCCGACGCCTGACCACACCCTACCGCAAATTGCTCGGCGTGCTGGCGGCCGTTTGCCTGTTCAACGCTGGCAGCCCTGCCCTTGCTGACGCGGTTACCTTGCCTGACATGCTTATCGGCGTCACTCAGGGCTTTCTTGAATTCACCGTAGAAGACTATCTGGCGACCAGTCAAACGGAAGGTCGCTACGAAATCCAGGTCAACCCACTCGATCCGCGCATGCACATGCCCATGTGCGACAAGGAATTGACAGCAACGCTTGAGAGTCCAAAGCCGTTGGGCCGGGTCACGGTCAAGGTCCGCTGCGAGGGCGCATCCCCCTGGACAGTCTTCGTACCCGCTCAAGTCCGCCTGTTTCGCGATGTCGTGACCAGCGCCCGGCCACTGCGCCGCGCAGCCATTGTCGAACCTGGGGATGTGGTCCTGCGCGAGCGCGATATCAGCCTGATCGGCCAGGGCTACCTGACCGCCCTCGATCAGGCGATCGGCCAGCGACTGACCCGACCAATGGTCACCGACCAGGTGATTACCCTGGTGCATATCGAACAGGCCGAGGTCATCCGCAAGGGTGATCAGGTGGTGATCACCGCCCGCAGCGGTACGCTCAGCGTGCGCATGCCGGGCGAAGCCCTGTCAAACGGCAGCCTGAGAGAACAGATCCGGGTGAAAAACCTCAATTCCCAGCGAGTCATCAAGGCGCAGGTCACGGCGCCGGGGCAGGTGGAAGTGTCCATGTAAGGTTCTCTGTTCATCAGAATGTGGCGCTTGCGCCGGCTGTTCCCTAGACTGTGCTCCATGCAGGGCAAGCGCTGGCGCGCGCACGGCTCATCGACAAATGAGCCTAAAGTTTTCCAGGGAATGGCCGAAACCATGGCAAGCGTCCAAATTCCCAGAGGTTTTTTATCATGGTCATCGATTTCAGCCGTTTGAACAGCTCCTCGTCCCTTACGGGCAGTACACGTACCAGCGCCAGCAAGGAAAGCGCCGAAGCCGGCAAATCCGCGCCGCTGGAGTCCGCGGCCGAACAGGCCGGTACCGTCAAAAGCGGGGAATCGGTACATCTCAGCAATGAGGCTCAACAGTTGCAGAAGGTCACTGACAAGCTGCGCGATCAGCCTGCCGTCGACAAAGCCCGCGTGGCCGAGTTGAAAGCAGCGATTGCCGATGGCAGCTATAAAGTCGACAGCAACCGTGTAGCCAGCAAACTGCTCAACTTCGAAGCCCAGCGCTAGGCCACCGCCGGCGCCAGGCTTTTGGACGCTTAAAACCCAAGGCCAGCCATGCACGACACTAACTTACTGCAACTGATCACCGACGACTTTGCTCCGGCGCAACACCTGCTGGAGTTACTGCAGACCGAATCCCTGGCACTGCATGGTCGTGACATGCCATTGCTCGAGGACATCCTGGCGCAGAAACAGGCATTGGTCGTTTTGCTCGAACAGCATGGCCGCAAGCGCAGTGAAATTCTCGCCAGTCTTAACCTGCCGACCAATCGCGACGGCCTGGAGCAACTGGCCGGCCAGTCGAGCATTGGCGACCAGTTACTGGCGCAAAGTGACGTGTTGACCGATCTCATCGCCCAGTGCCAGGCCATCAACGCCAACAACGGCCAGTCGATCCTCACTCAGCAAGCCGCTACAGCCACCCAGCTGAAAATCCTTACCGGCGGTGAAACCCCGGCGCTTTACGATGCCAGCGGAACCTTCTCCAAGCTTGCTAAGCCACGCCCGCTCAGTCAGGCTTAGGCCGGTCGAAGAGCCCGCTCTATCCAAGACGCGAAAGATGCTGGCAAAATGCTGGCTAGCCGTAGTCAAATTTTGTCTGGAGATTGATTAACCGTGTCCAATGCCTTATCCGTGGATGATGCTCCGCAGCCACCCAAGGTGCTCTCCACGCCCTTGGAAATCTCCGGCAACCTGCGCCAGCTGCTCGAAAGCCATGACCCGCTGATCATCACGTTCCACGAGCGCAGCCAGCGCTTCCAGAGCTATCTGGTGGACCTGGACCGTGAAAGCAACATGATGGCCCTGGACGAAATGATCCCCCGCGATGGCGAGCGCTACCTGCTGGCGGGCGAACCGTTCAAGGTCGAAGGCTTCCACGAAGGCGTGCGCATCGCTTGGGAAAGCAACGGCCAATTGACCATCGACGAATCCGGCAGCAGCCGCTGCTATCGCGGCAGCCTGCCCGATGAAGTGGTGTACCACCAGCGCCGTAATGCGTTCCGCGCCGCGCTGAAGCTGGCACAACTGGTCAACGTCAACCTGGACGGCGAAAAGCTCAAGACTTCGATCAGCGGCAAGCTGCTCGATATTTCCGCTACCGGCTGCAAACTGCGCTTCGACGGCGACATCACTGGCAGCCTGCAACTGGGTCAGGTTTACGACCGTTTCAGCGCCGAACTGCCCTTTGGCAAGATGACCGCTCCGGTCGAGTTGCGTTATCTGCACTTCGAAGAAAAGATCTCCACCACCTTCGCCGGCGTTCGCTTCCACAACATGAGCGGACTGGTGCAGCGTCAGGTCGAACGCTTCGTCTACCAGTTGCAACGCGAAGCGCGTCGCTTCGACAAAGACGACATCTGATAGAGCGTCAACAAAAAACGGGCAGTCCCTTGCGGTGACTGCCCGTTTTTTTGTGCCCTGGATTTAAGGCCTGGCCTCGCTGAAGTTGGGATCTCGTCCTGTATCAGGATCTTCCGGCGGCTGATCGGATTCAGTTTCGGTGACTGTTTCAGGCTCTGATTCAGGCTCTGGCCCGGCACTGACCGGACCGGTCATCTGATCCTGCACCACCTGCTCATCAACACGCGGGTCAAGGCAGGCTACCAGCGGCGAACTCGTCATGTTGTCCGGCATGGCCACGTGATGCAGCGGCGCATCTTCCACCTGGTGCAGGTTGGTCACCGCTTTCGGACGAATCCTCCACACCAGTACCAACGCGAAGAAACTGAAAAACGCATAGAGCATCTGGCTGCCGAACAGCTTCATCAGCACCCCGGCCACCAGCGGCCCAATACTCGCACCCACACCATAGGTCACCAGCAACATCGCCGTCAGGGACACCCGGCGATCACCTTCGACGTGGTCATTGGAGAATGCCACCGCCAACGGATACAGGCAGAACTGCACCAGCGAACAGAGGAAACCGGCGATGAACAACACCTCCAGCGGCACCTGCGGCATGATCGCCAGCGGCAGTGCGGCCAGTGCCAGGCTGAACGCGAAACTGCGGATCAACACCGCCCGGTCGTAGCGGTCGGACAACCAGCCCAACGGCCACTGCACCAGCAGCCCGGCAAAAATGCAGCTACCCATGAACAGACCGACCTGTTCCGTGGACAACCCTTGCTGCGAGGCATACAGCGGCGCCAGACCGTAGAACGACCCCACGATCAGCCCTGCCCCAAGCACCGTACTCAATGACTGCGGCACGCGCTTGATAAAGAACCGCGGCTCCATCGGTGCCGGATGCAGCGGTGCCGGGTGGATCCGCCGGGTCAGGGCCACGGGCACCAGACACAGGGCGAAACACAGGGCGACCAACATCAGCAGTTCCAGCCCCAGCGCCGGATGCATGACCAGAATCAGTTGCCCCATCACCAACCCCAGGTAGGAGGCGATCATGTAACCGCTGAATACCAACCCGCGCTGCCTGGCTTCGGCCTGTTCGTTCAGCCAGCTCTCGATCACCATGTACTGGCACATCATGCCGAGGCCGACGATCACCCGCAGGAACAGCCAGGCCGGCAGCCAATCGACCAGGCCATGGCCCAGCACCGCCGCGCCAACGATCCCGGCACAGGCCGAATAGGCCCGGATATGCCCGACCCGGGCAATCAACCGGTGACCGATCTTGCCCCCCAGCACCAGGCCGAAGTAGTTGGCGGCCATCAACGCACCGACCCACAGACTGTCGACATGGTCGGCAGCCAGGCGCAGCCCCAGGTAAGTACTCAACAGGCCCGAGCCGATCAACATCATCAGCGAGGCGAAATACAGCGCTCGAAAGGATTTCCAGATTTGGCGCATCGGCGTTCCGAGCGGCTCCTTGCAGTGAGAATCGGCTACCGCTAAACGATAGCCGGATGTCGACGGATCGTCAGGCCTGGGCCGCTAAAACGCGACGCTCCCAGGGCGTAATTTCATCATGGAAACTGCTCAGCTCCAGGGTCTTCGAAGCGATGTAACCTTCGATGAATTCCTTGCCGAACAGTTCCTTGGCCAACTGGCTACGTTTCAGACGCTCAAGTGCCGCATGCAAGGTACACGGCAACGAAAGATTATCCGGTACTTCGAATTCACCCTGGATCGGTGCGCTTGGCTCCAACGCGTTCTCGATGCCGTGCAACCCCGACGCCAGGCTTGCGGCAATCGCCAGATACGGATTGGCATCGGCGCCCGGCAAGCGGTTTTCGACCCGACGGGACACCGGCAAACTGGCTGGAATGCGCAGGCCGGCCGCCCGGTTGTCATGGGACCAGCAGGCATTATTCGGTGAGGCGTAAGGGTGACACAAGCGCTGATAGGAATTCACGTTCGGCGCAAACAACGCAGTGAAGTCGGCCATGCAGGCTTGCTGGCCGGCAATGAAATGACGGAAGGTTGCCGTCTCCTGCCCTGCTTCATCACTGAACACGTTACGTCCCGAATCGATTTCGACGACGCTCTGGTGAATATGCATCGAACTGCCCGGCGTATGCGCCAACGGCTTGGCCATGCACACCACGCTCAGGCCGTGCTTGAGCGCAACCTCCTTGAGCAAGTGCTTGAACAGGAATGTCTGGTCGGCCAGCAACAGTGGATCACCATGCAGCAGATTGATCTCGAACTGACTGACGCCCATTTCGTGCATGAAGGTATCGCGAGGCAATCCCAGGGCCGCCATGCACGCGTAGACTTCATTGAAGAACGGCCGCAGGCCGTTATTGGAACTGACACTGAACGCCGACTGACCGTCTTCGCGGCGACCGTCCAGCCCCAGCGGCGGCTGGAATGACTGAGTAGGATCGGTGCTAGGCGCAAAAACGAAGAACTCAAGCTCGGTCGCCACCACGGGTGCCAGGCCGCGGGCCGCGTAACGGGCAATCACGGTCTTGAGCTGACCACGAGTCGACAGGTTGGAGCTGGTGGTAGTCCCCAGTTCATTCGCGTCGCAAATGGCGAAGGCCCGCGGTGGATTGCTCCAGGGCAAGCGGTGGATTTGTGCAGGGTCCGGGATCAGCGCCAGGTCACCATCATCGCTGCCGTAAAACCGCGCCGGCGGGTATCCGCCCATGATGCATTGCAGCAGCACACCCCGCGCCATCTGCAAACGTCGACCGTCGAGAAAGCCCTCGGAGGTCATCACTTTGCCCCGTGGAACGCCATTCAAATCCGGCGTGACACATTCAACTTCATCAATGCCCGTCAATCGCTGCGCGAGTGAACTCAGGCCAACGCTCGTCATGACGCAATCCTTGTTATTGTGCGGGCCGCGAACGGCGACCGTACAAAATAGGCTCCACGTGTTCGGAATTTCAAGCAGCGTCGATAAATATGCTGGCTGTCAGGGCAGGTAAAGACGGAACACTCCACCGCCCAACGGTCCGCCATTACTGATTTCGGTACGCCCACCGACACCGTTGCGTTGATGCAATGCGGCAATGCGTCCGGCAAAGTACAGGCCCAGCCCCGTACTGCCGCTGCTTTGATTGATGCCCTGCACGTAATCGGCCTGACGCTCGATCATCTGCGCCGGGTACCCCTCGCCATCGTCATTGACGGTCAAGACCAGTTGCCCGGCCTCGTCGCTGACACCGATCAGTACCGCATGGCGCGCAAAGCGAATGGCGTTGTTGATGCAGTTGGCCAAAACCGACGCGATCAACTCACGATCGAAGAAACCCAAAGGGCTCAGCGGGTCCACTTCATAAGTGGCCATGATGCCGCGGCTGGCGAACACTTCCTGATGGCAAGCCAGTTGCGCTTCGATGAAGTCGTCCAGTTCATGGTAGGCCGGCTGCAATGGCAACTGGTTGACGCCGAGCTTGTACAGCCCCAGCAACTGCACCAGCATGCCATTGAGATGGGCGAACTCGAAGTCGATCACGCCCTGCTCCGGCGTCTGCTGCGCCGACTCCGGCAATCGCCCCAGCCACTGGCTGTGGGCTTGCATCAGCATGGCCAGCGAGTTCTTCATGTCGTGCACGGTAGAGGCGATCACCGTGGAGAAATCCAGTGCCTGTTCGTTGTCGTTCATTGGCCAAACGCCTTGCTCTTCAGCTTCTGGTAACGCGGATAACGCGCGTCGGTGTCGGGCATCAGGCCGACCATTTTCAGGCAGGTCCGGCACTCTTCCAGCTCCGCCGAAGGAACGCCGGTATCGGTGCCGTGCAACAACGACTGCGCCATGTTCAGGGCGATACTGATGTTCTTCGGTTGCATCGCCAGGGCTTTGCGGAATACCTGCCGGGCCTCCACCAGGTTGCCGGTCTTGTACACGCGCACGCCCTGACGGTTGAGCTCCGCGGCGGCGTTGCCGGAGTTGAGGATGGTCGGGTCGTCGGTCTGCTTGGCGATGTCCTTCATGACCGCTGGATCGTCGCCGTAGATTTCCACGCAGTTTTTCAGCATCGCGGTGCCGGCCTCGGTCTGCCCGAGCATTTTCAGTTGCTTGGCTACCAGCAAGGCCGCTTCGGCGCTCATGAATTGCTCCATGCCGTCCAGACGCAACAACGCTTGCTCGGTGAGCTTGTCTGCCGTCTCGGCATCGTTGAGTAACAGGCTGGTGGCCTTCATCAGGCGCGCCCGAATTTGCAGGCCCGGATCGGAGGGGTTTTCCTTGGCGACGGCGCTCAATGTGGTGTTGATTTCCAGTCGGGTCCGCGTATCCAGGCCCCTTTCGCTGCCCTTGCTGATCAACGCATGGGCCAGGCCGAGGTTGCTCTCGGCATCCTTGAACCGTGACTGCGCGCCCTGGCTCACAGCCTGGCGGTAGGCCTTGGCCGCCGTGTCGAAGTCCTCGTTGGTCATCGCCAGCTTTCCGAGCAACGCTTGCCGGCGCACCGCCAGCGGCGACAGGCGAATCGCTTCCTCCAGCACGCGCTGTGCACCTTTGGTGTCCCCTTCGGCGACCAGTACATCCGCCATGCCGTCATACAGCGACGGCATCATCGGGAAGACTTTCAGGGCTTTTTCGTAAATGCCTTTGGCCTGACCGACCTGACCGCGCTTGAACAGCAACTTGCCCAGCCCGGCAAACGCCCATGGCAACGGACGGTCGGCAATGATGCCGTCGTAGAGACGCTCCAGCGCTTCGTTCTGATTCAGGTCACGCAGGGCATCGGCGCGATAACGCAAGCACAACGGCGAGTAACGGATATCTTGTTTGCACAGGGCGATGCAGGCGTTGAGCACTTCCATCGGCTTGCCGCGGTCAAGGGCCCGCAGGATCGGCTTGAGCAGGGTCTTGCGCTGCTCCAGGCGTTCCAGGCGCTGGGCCAGGCTGGAACGGTTGAACGGTTTGGTCAGATAGGCATCAGGCTCATGCTCCAGCGCACTGAGCACCATGGCCTGGCTGGTTTCGGCAGTGACCATGACAAACACCGCTTCATGGCTGATCAGTTTTTCTTCCATCAGGTCTTCGAGCACCTGCTGGCCGTTTTTCTTGCCGTCACCCAGGTGAAAGTCCTGCAGGATGAAGTCGTACTGTTTCTGCGAACACATTTTCAGCGCCTGTTCGCCGGTATCGGCAGTGTCCACTTCCTTGACGCCCAGTTCACGCAGCATCGACCTGACCGAACTGCGGAAGTCCGAGAAATCATCGACGATCAGAAAACGCTTTTGGTGATACGACAGCATCGAAGATTTCCAGGCAATTTAAGAAGAAGAACCCAAAGGCAAATACACGGACGGACTCAGCTTCGCATCCCCTGTTTTGGCGCGCAGATGATAGCTGGTAGCCCTTAGCCATCAAACACCTTCTCATCGCCAATCAGCACATGCATCGACCGCGAGAGACGAAGAAGCCCGTAGCTGTCCGGGTTATCGGCCAGCCATGGCATTCCCTTGAGAACCAGCCCCAACGCTCATGCTGAATATGTGCAGGCGTTACTGAAAACGAGACATCGCGGACAAAAAAGCCCCGCTGGAATCAATCTTCCGGCGGGGCTTTTCTGGTCAGCAAAGTGCTGATAAATGATGGTGTCCCAGGGCAGGTTCGAACTGCCAACCTTCCCCTTAGGAGGGGGATGCTCTATCCAATTGAGCTACTGAGACACAAGTCGGCTGCGACGAAACGCGGCGCGATGGACGGCGTGCATGTTAACGGCCGGGCTAGCTTTTGTCATGTCGTCCGTAGGGCTTTTTAAGTGTAGGCAGACGCCTTTGCCAGACGCGGACTTGTTTACCGTGCAAATTGCATCGCTGCAAAAAGCCACCATTGCAAAATGCAAGATCGGGCTTTCGCAAAAATATGTTAATTCATTGTTTTTAATGAATTTAATTGCCGATAGACTCTGGCACGCGTACTGCTTCGTCTGTTCTCACAGAACAACGGAGGCCCGCCTCATGAACAGCGCCCTTTTACTCTCGAATGCAATCGCCCTCACGGTTTTGCTGGGTTTTCATTTTACCCCCGAGAGCGGTGCTGCGCAGGTTGCCCAGCGAATGCCACATTACCTTCAACTGCAGAGAGCGCCGCAGCTGGCAGTGATGAGCGACCAGCACGGCTTTGTCAGCCCGGTGGTCAGCCAGGAAAACATCCTGTTGCAGGCTCCATCTGCCGAACGTTTGGTATTTTGAATGACCCTCACCAGGAGCACAGCATGTCCAGATCAGCCGCGAGTTTCTTCGTTCTCGCCTTGTTGAGCGGCATTTTTCATCTGTCTTTGACTCAGGACATGGTCGTCACCCTTCCCCTGATCGCCTGCGGTGTATTCAGCGCCCTCTTCGTGCTCGCACTGATTGCCGGACGCAAGATCAAGTTTGATCCGGTCCTGCGCTAATCCGGGTATTGCAGATCCGGTGCAAGGTCCTGCCATCCATCCTGAATTCACCTCCTCCATATGACTTCCCTAGTAAATCGGCCATTTGCCACTATTCTGTAAAGGCAAAGAACAGGGATCGAGTCCACTTTTTCCTACCCGTCAGAAATTTTTCGTCGGGTGGAGAAAGCGCTAAGCGGTACAGCCCGGTCGAACTTTTCAAACTAATCCGCATTTCTGATAATTGGTGCTGGCAGAACGCCTTTATACAGTTCAATATTTGTCACAGAATTGACGCCAAGGATCTGGCTTGTTTGAGGCATGATTCGCGCCTCTATCAATTCAGGTTGAACATTTGGTCAGAGCGCTTGTCCTACCAGACATCCTGCGGCCAATCCCGAAAACCGCTCCCCTGAACTAACCGGTTAAATATATGCGCCCATTGAAACAGGCAATTTATTCCAGCCGTACGGCTGACAAGTT
Source organism: Pseudomonas sp. GW821-FHT01C01 (assembly GCF_059422645.1). Classification (NCBI taxonomy): domain Bacteria; kingdom Pseudomonadati; phylum Pseudomonadota; class Gammaproteobacteria; order Pseudomonadales; family Pseudomonadaceae; genus Pseudomonas; species Pseudomonas sp. GW821-FHT01C01. The sequence continues at coordinate 70,519 of NZ_JBWKXF010000020.1, forward strand.
CGTCGTACGTCTGCCAGACGGAATGCGTGAACGCATTGCCGAGGTGGCTCGCAATCATCATCGCAGCATGAACTCCGAAATCATTGCGCGCCTTGAGCAGAGTCTTATTCAGGAAGGCGCACTGGGAGAAGAGCTGAGCATGCGCCTGGACAGCCCGGAGCTTTCCTTGCATGAACGGGAGTTGCTGCAACGCTTCCGCCAACTCTCCCACCGACAGCAGAACGCTCTGGTTTCGCTGATCGCCCATGACGCTGAAATGGCCTCCGACGCGTCCTGATTCAGCCAGAAAGCTCAAGCCAGCCTGATCGCTGGCTTTTTTTTTGGTTCTTTCACTGGTTTAAGCATGGGAACGGCCCCTTGTAGGAGCCAGCTTGCTGGCGATGGTCGTTAACGATGACGCGGGTGAACTGGATAAACGCGGCGCACTTGAGTCCATCGCCAGCAGGCTGGCTCCTACAGTTTCCCTGGATTGCGTGAAGAACTTTTTCGCCTGAAATCCGGGCACAAAAAACCCGCCAGATGGCGGGTTTTTAATGAGCAGGACGTCAGAGGAGGAAGATGGTCGCCAGCCCGAGGAAGATGAAAAAGCCTCCGCTGTCGGTCATGGCCGTAATCATCACACTGGCACCCATCGCAGGATCGCGCCCCATCTTCGCCAGCGTCATCGGAATCAAGACTCCCATCAGCGCCGCCAGTAACAGGTTGAGCGTCATCGCGGCGGTCATCACCACGCCGAGAGACCAGCTGCCGTACAGCAAATAGGCAACAACCCCGATCACCCCACCCCATATCACGCCGTTGATCAACGCTACTGCCAACTCTTTGCGCATCAGGCGCGAGGTATTGCCGGTGCTCACCTGGTCCAAAGCCATGGCCCGGACAATCATGGTGATGGTCTGGTTGCCCGAGTTACCACCGATCCCCGCCACGATCGGCATCAAGGCCGCAAGCGCTACGAGCTTCTCGATCGAGCCTTCAAACAAACCGATTACCCGAGAAGCCACGAACGCGGTAATCAGGTTGATCGCCAGCCAGGCCCAGCGGTTACGCAGGGATTTCCAGACCGACGCAAAAATGTCTTCTTCTTCACGCAGACCCGCCATGTTGAGAACTTCGCTTTCGCTCTCTTCACGGATCAGGTCGACCATTTCATCGATGGTCAGACGGCCGATCAGCTTGCCGTTCTTGTCGACCACGGGCGCGGAGATCAAGTCGTAACGCTCGAACGCCTGGGCAGCATCGTAGGCGTCTTCGTCCGGGTGGAAACTCACCGGATCGCTGGCCATCACCTCGGAAACCTGTTTGTCCGGATCGTTGACCAGCAAACGCTTGATCGGCAACACGCCCTTGAGGACGCCGTCGTAATCGACCACGAACAGCTTGTCGGTGTGGCCCGGCAACTCCTTGAGACGGCGCAGATAACGCAGGACCACTTCAAGGCTGACATCCTCGCGGATGGTCACCATCTCGAAGTCCATCAGCGCACCGACCTGTTCCTCATCGTAGGACAGTGCCGAACGCACGCGCTCGCGTTGTTGCTGGTCGAGGGTCTCCATGAGCTCATGGACGACGTCTCGCGGCAGCTCGGAGGCCAGGTCAGCGAGTTCGTCGGCATCCATGTCCTTGGCCGCCGCCAGGAGCTCGTGATCGTCCATGTCGGCGATCAGCGATTCACGTACCGAATCGGATACTTCGAGAAGGATGTCGCCGTCGCGATCAGCCTTGACCAGTTGCCAGAGCGTCAGACGATCGTCCAGCGGCAAGGCTTCAAGAATGTAGGCGACGTCGGCGGAGTGCAGGTCATCGAGCTTGCGTTGCAACTCGACGAGGTTCTGCCGGTGGACCAGGTTCTCGACCCGGTCATGATGCGGGCCTTCCTGGCGGTGAGTCAGGTCTTCTACAACTCGCTGGCGCTGCAGCAACTCAATCACCTGAGCCAGGCGATCCTGCAAGCTTTCCTGCGTTTTCTTTACTTCAACATCGGACATAGGCGAACTCCACTCCCAGCAGCGGGGCACGCCGGAAGGATCAATCAGTCAATTCATGATTGGTAAAACGGGGTACTGAGTAACTACTGGGTAAGTCCATGGAGATATTCCACAAGCCCCGGCGGGGCTGACGGGCGCAATGATACACCGCCTGACGGTTTTAAACGTTAAAAAATCTTGGCTGAAACAAGCGCTTGCACAACAAACTTGAGCATCGTCCTGATCCATGAAAATGCGACGACGTATTCTGAAAAGAAAACACACCCCCTTCGAAAATTGTAGCCACTACCCTTGAAAAGGAACGTCATGGAGGACGCCTGATGCCGTCGATTGCACGATTCATTTTACTGCTCACCCTACTCAACCCCCTGCCGTCGGCGCTTGCCACCACCGTTAACCGCTGCGAGGCGGCCAATGGGCGCATTACCTACACGACGCTGAGCTGCGCCGCAGGAGAAACCGTTTCACGTCAGGATGTCCGCACCTTTAAACCTGGCAGCACAGTGGCGCTTATGCCGGAAGCCGAACCCCGTGAAACATCAGGTATGAAAATCAAAAGGAGAGAGCCGACCGTGGTCGGCCAGACGCAGGACAAATGTGGAAACCTGATCAGTGCCAGGGAGCGCCGAGACGCGATCATCAATCAGCGAGTGGTCGCTGGCATGAGTCAGCAAGACGTCGAAAGCGCCCTCGGCAAGCCAGACAAGATCAGTATTCGCAATTCGGCGACAAGCTACCGTTACGACACCCAGCGAGGTCGCAGCGCACAGGTGGAATTCGATGAGAAGGGATGCACGAAAGGAAAAGCCAAATCCCGGACGGCAAAAAGCCCGCATTAAATGCGGGCTTTCTGTTGTATGGTGCACTCGACAGGATTCGAACCTGTGACCGCTCGGTTCGTAGCCGAGTACTCTATCCAGCTGAGCTACGAGTGCAATTTGTGTTTTTAGACCAGATCACAACTGGTTGAAGCCAAGTCATTCACATTACTGCAGATGACTCTTAAATGGTGCACTCGACAGGATTCGAACCTGTGACCGCTCGGTTCGTAGCCGAGTACTCTATCCAGCTGAGCTACGAGTGCAT
>NZ_JBWKXF010000020.1:73686-95085 GCF_059422645.1 Pseudomonas sp. GW821-FHT01C01
GTGCATTTGTTGCCGCGCATTATAGGCCGTTTAATCTCTATGTCAAACACTTTTTCTAGTAATTTCAACAACTTACCGAAGAAGCCAGATTACAACGTACTAAGCAAATAATGGCGGAGAACGGGGGATTCGAACCCCCGACACCCTTTTGAGGTGTACTCCCTTAGCAGGGGAGCGCCTTCGGCCACTCGGCCAGCTCTCCGCAACACGGGGCGTATATTAACCAGCTTCTTCCCCGTTTGCAAACATAAAAAACGATAAAAATTAATGGCTTGGTTCTTCGTCCTTCTCTTTCTTGATACGCAGGTAAATTTCTTCCCGGTGAACGGCGACCTCTTTGGGGGCATTAACACCGATGCGCACTTGATTTCCTTTGACGCCGAGCACGGTCACGGTGATTTCGCCATCACCGATAATCAGGCTTTCTGCGCACCGACGAGTCAGAATCAGCATACCTTTCTCCTCACGCATTTCATTTCAGGGACAACAGTCTGCAAAAAAAAGGCACTCGACCCACAACCGGAGCGATCGCAGCCCTACATGCCTGAGTATTGACTAGCGCGAGCAAAAGAACAGCCTCGGGGTCACGCCATTCAAAAAAACAAAAGGCGCGGTCAGACCGCGCCTTTTGGCGAACGCATCACTCGCCCTGGCGGGCCGGCGCGTCCAGTTCGAAAGCCGTGTGCAGAGCGCGCACAGCCAGTTCCAGGTATTTCTCTTCGATCACTACGGAGACTTTGATTTCCGACGTCGAGATCATCTGGATGTTGATGCTTTCCTTGGCCAGGGATTCGAACATGCGGCTGGCCACGCCTGCGTGAGAACGCATGCCAACGCCAACGATCGACACCTTGGCAATCTTGGTGTCGCCCACGACTTCACGGGCACCCAGTTCGCCAGCGGTTTTTTCCAGCACGGTTTGCGCCGCCTGGTAGTCGTTGCGGTGCACGGTGAAGGTGAAGTCGGTGGTGTTATCGTGCGCAACGTTCTGCACGATCATGTCGACTTCGATGTTCGCGGCACTGATCGGGCCGAGAATCTTGAAGGCAACGCCCGGGATATCTGGCACGCCACGGATGGTCAGCTTGGCTTCATCGCGGTTGAAAGCGATACCGGAAATGATCGGCTGTTCCATGGTTTCCTCTTCATCAATAGTAATGAGGGTGCCCGGACCCTCCTTGAAGCTGTGCAGTACGCGCAGCGGAACGTTGTACTTGCCGGCGAATTCCACCGCACGGATCTGCAATACCTTGGAACCGAGGCTGGCCATTTCCAGCATCTCTTCAAAGGTGATCTTGTCCAGGCGCTGAGCCACGGACACCACACGCGGATCGGTGGTGTAGACGCCGTCGACGTCGGTGTAGATCTGGCATTCGTCAGCCTTCAGGGCTGCCGCCAGCGCCACGCCGGTGGTGTCGGAACCGCCACGACCGAGGGTCGTGATGTTGCCGTGCTCGTCGACGCCCTGGAAGCCGGCGACAACCACCACACGACCCGCCTTCAGGTCACCACGAATCTTCTGGTCATCAATCTGCAAGATACGCGCTTTATTGTGCGCGCTATCCGTGAGAATCCGCACCTGGTTACCGGTGTACGACACCGCCGGCACGCCACGCTTGATCAGCGCCATGGCCAACAGGGCAATCGTCACCTGCTCACCGGTGGAGACGATCACATCCAGCTCACGCGGAACCGGTTGGCCGTCGCCACTGATTTGCTTGGCCAGATCGATCAGACGGTTGGTTTCGCCGCTCATTGCAGACAGCACAACCACCAGGTCATCGCCGGCGTCGCGGAATTTCTTAACCTTGTCGGCGACCTGCTCGATTCTCTCGACAGTGCCGACCGAGGTGCCTCCAAATTTCTGTACGATCAAAGCCATTTCAAAGCCGCCTCTGCCCATGAAGGGCGCCCAAATAATCACTCAAACAGCGTTGCGGCCCGCCACTAGACTGCGAGCCGCAAGCACTGCCTTATAGACCCTGCTCTACAAACGGAACGGTCAGGGCCAGTGCCGCATCCAGTGCGCCAGCGTCGGTACCGCCGCCTTGCGCCATATCTGGACGACCACCGCCCTTCCCGCCGACTGCCGCAGCGGCTTGCTTCATCAAATCACCGGCTTTGAGTTGGCCAGTCAGGTCTTTGGTTACGCCTGCAACCAGAACGACCTTTTCCTCATGGACACTGCCGAGCAGGATCACTGCGCGGCCGAGTTTGTTTTTCAGTTGATCGACCAGCGCCAGCAGCGCCTTGCCATCCTGACCGTCCAGACGCACGGCCAGTACTTTCACGTCCTTGACGTCCAGCGCCTGGGCCGACAGATCGTCGCCCGCGGCACTGGCTGCCTTGGCTTGCAACTGCTCGAGTTGCTTCTCCAGCAGACGGTTGCGCTCCAGCACAGCCGACAGCTTGTCGATCAGATTGTCGCGGCTGCCCTTGACCAGGCTGGCCGCTTCCTTGAGTTGTTCTTCAGCGGCGTTCAGGTAGGCCAGCGCTGCTGCGCCGGTCACTGCCTCGATACGACGTACACCTGATGCCACACCGCCTTCGCTGATGATTTTCAGCAGGCCGATGTCGCCGGTACGGTTGGCGTGGATACCGCCGCACAGCTCGACAGAGAAATCGCCCATGCTCAGCACGCGCACGTTGTCGCCGTATTTCTCGCCGAACAGCGCCATGGCGCCTTTCTGCTTGGCGGTTTCGATATCGGTTTCTTCGGTTTCAACCTCGGAATTCTTGCGAATCTCGGCGTTGACGATGTCTTCCAACGCCTTCAATTGCTCAGGCTTGATGGCTTCGAAGTGACTGAAGTCGAAGCGCAGGCGCTGACTATCGACCAGCGAGCCTTTCTGCTGAACGTGATCGCCCAGCACCTGACGCAATGCTGCGTGCAGCAAGTGAGTTGCGGAGTGGTTCAACGAAGTGGCGTGACGTACGTCGGCATCCACCTGCGCCTGAACTGGCGAGCCTACGATCAGGCTGCCCGAATCCAGCACACCGTGGTGCAGGAACGCACCACCGGTCTTGGTGGTGTCGCGCACGTCGAAACGCGCAGCGCCCGCCTGGAGGAAGCCGCAATCACCAATCTGACCACCGGACTCAGCATAGAACGGCGTCTGATCGAGAACGACCACGCCCTCTTCACCTTCGCTCAGTACGTCAACCGATTGCCCGTCTTTATAGAGCGCAACGATTTTGGCGGAACCGCTGTGAGCGGTGTAACCGGTGAATTCGGTGTCCACATCGACCTTGACCAGGCTGTTGTAGTCCATGCCGAAGGAACTGGCGGAACGGGCACGGACGCGCTGGGCTTCCATTTCACGTTCGAAACCTTCTTCGTCGATGGTCAGGCTGCGCTCACGAGCGATGTCGCCGGTCAGGTCCATCGGGAAACCGTAGGTGTCGTAGAGTTTGAACACCACGTCGCCCGGCACCACGTCGCCTTTCAGCTCAGCCAGATCCTGCTCGAGGATCTTCAGGCCCTGCTCCAGGGTCTTGGCGAACTGCTCTTCTTCAGCTTTCAGCACGCGTTCGATGTGCGCCTGCTGGGACTTCAGCTCAGGGAAGGCTTCGCCCATCTCGGCAACCAGGGCCGCAACGATCTGGTAGAAGAAGCTGCCCTTGGCACCCAGTTTGTTACCGTGGCGGCAGGCGCGACGGATGATCCGACGCAGCACGTAGCCGCGGCCTTCGTTGGATGGCAGCACGCCGTCGGCGATCAGGAAACCGCAGGAACGGATGTGGTCGGCCACCACTTTCAGCGAAGCCTGGGCGTCGTTGGTGCAACCGACGGCCTTGGCCGCTGCGTTCAGCAGGCTCTGGAACAGGTCGATCTCATAGTTCGAGTGAACGTGCTGCAGCACGGCACTGATCCGCTCCAGGCCCATGCCGGTGTCCACCGACGGCGCTGGCAGCGGGTGCAACACGCCATCGGCGGTGCGGTTGAACTGCATGAACACGTTGTTCCAGATTTCGATGTAACGATCGCCGTCTTCTTCCGGCGAGCCCGGCGGGCCGCCCCAGATGTCGGCGCCGTGATCGTAGAAAATCTCGGTGCAAGGACCGCACGGGCCGGTATCGCCCATGGTCCAGAAGTTGTCGGACGCGTACGGCGCGCCTTTGTTGTCGCCGATACGCACCATGCGCTCGGCCGGAACCCCGATTTCCTTGGTCCAGATGTCGTACGCCTCGTCATCGCTGGCGTAGACGGTGACCCAGAGCTTTTCCTTCGGCAGGTTCAGCCATTTGTCGGAAGTCAGGAAGTTCCAGGCGTAGCTGATGGCATCACGCTTGAAGTAGTCGCCGAAGCTGAAGTTACCCAGCATTTCGAAGAAGGTGTGGTGACGGGCGGTATAACCGACGTTTTCCAGGTCGTTGTGCTTGCCGCCGGCACGCACGCATTTCTGGCTGCTGACCGCGCGAGTGTACGCGCGCTTTTCCTGGCCCAGGAAGCAGTCCTTGAACTGGTTCATCCCCGCGTTAGTGAACAGCAGGGTTGGGTCGTTGCCCGGAATCAAAGAGCTGGAGGCTACACGGGTGTGGCCTTGCTCTTCGAAGAAGCGAAGGAAGGCTTCACGGATTTCTGCGCTTTTCATTAGGTTCTTCCACGGAGGCTGCGGCCAAAGGCCTGTTCGAAACGTCAACAGACGAAGCGACGGCAAAGGGCCGCATTATATCGGCCCTGCGCGCGGGGTACAGCGTGTTTATACGATAGAAACGCTCAATTGAAGTGCTAACGCTATCACTTGCGCGAAAAGTCGACGAATGTCGCGACGACCTGCTCGATTTGCGCACGGTTGATGTCCATGTGCGTCACCATGCGCAGACGAGCGGCGGCACTGAGCTTGATCCCACGCTCGGCGGCAAAGGCCTTGATCGCCTCTGCTTTGTCGCCCATCTGCACGTAAACCATGTTGGTCTGCACCGGCTCGACCTCAAAACCCGCCGCCCGCAGGCCATCGGCCAGCAATTGCGCATTGGCGTGGTCATAGGCCAGGCGCTGAACATTGTGATCCAGGGCGTACAGCCCCGCCGCTGCCAGAATCCCGGCCTGACGCATGCCACCGCCGACCATCTTGCGCAGGCGCCGCGCCTTGCCGATCAACGCCACCGAGCCGCACAGTACCGAACCGACCGGTGCGCCAAGCCCTTTTGACAGGCATACCGAGATGGAGTCGAAATACTGGGTGATTTCCCGGGCATCGACACCCAGCTTCACTGCCGCGTTGTACAGGCGTGCGCCGTCCAGGTGCAGCTGCAAGCCATGTTCGCGAGTAAAACTGCGCGCCCGCGCCAGGTATTCCAGCGGCAGGACTTTGCCTTGCATGGTGTTTTCCAGCGCCAGCAAACGGGTGCGGGCGAAATGAAAGTCATCCGGTTTGATCGCAGCAGCGACCTGCGCCAGGTCCAGCGAACCATCGGCCTGTACTTCCAGCGGCTGTGGCTGGATCGAACCGAGCACCGCTGCGCCGCCACCTTCGTACTTATAAGTGTGAGCCTGCTGGCCAACGATGTACTCGTCACCGCGCTCGCAGTGGGCCATCAAACCCAACAGGTTGCTCATGGTGCCCGTCGGCACGAACAGCGCCGCGGCAAAACCCAGGCGCTTGGCCAGTTCGGCCTCCAGGTGATTGACCGTCGGGTCTTCGCCATACACGTCGTCACCGGTGGCGGCCTTGGCCATCGCGTCGAGCATGCCGGCGGAAGGTTGGGTGACGGTGTCGCTACGAAGATCGATAACGCTCATGAATCTGGCCTCGGTAAGCAGGGGAAATCCCTTTCAGGAAAGAATTACTGCGGGCATGACGACGATTAATCAACCCTTGAACGAGTAAAAGGCGAATTGCGCCCATGTGGGAGCGGGCTTGCACGCGAAGGCGGACTGACAGTCAACATTTGCGTTGGATGTTAAACCGTCTTCGCGAGCAAGCCCGCTCCCACAGGTTCCACACCTTGACTGACCGGTATTGGCCATGCACATATCGGAAATATGTGATAAAAACGCTGCGCCGCCAAACATTCCGGCGGCAAAAAACGTTCTCAGGGCGGGGTGCAACTCCCCACCGGCGGTAATTGCGCGCAATGCGCATAGCCCGCGAGCGCTTGGTGACAGCACGGCTTCGGCGGTGCGTGACAGCAAGGTCAGCAGACCCGGTGCGATCCCGGGGCCGACGGTCATAGTCCGGATGAAGAGAGAACGGGATTGACGCCGCCTAGCTCTATACCAAAGCGCCGTCCGTAGGCACTCGTGCCTGCGTACCCTCAAATCCCCTTCGATTCATAACGCCCTGTTTTTCACACAAACAGGAGTCAGAACATGCAACCCACCGCAATTGACAGCAAAAGCAAAAACCATCACGGCGAGCGCGTCGCGTTCATCCAGGCCTGCTGGCACAAGGAAATCGTCGATCAGAGCCGTAAAGGTTTCCTCGCCGAAATGATTACCCAGGGTTATCAGGAATCCGACATCGACTTCTTCGAAGTCGGCGGCGCCTTTGAAATGCCCCTGCACGCCAAATTGCTGGCCAAGACCGGTCGTTATGCCGGCATCGTCGCGGCAGCCCTGGTGGTGGACGGCGGGATCTACCGTCACGAGTTCGTCGCCCAGTCGGTGGTCAGCGGCCTGATGCAGGTTCAACTGGAAACCGAAGTGCCGGTGTTCTCGGTGTCCCTGACCCCGCACCACTTCCATGCCGGCGAAGAGCACCAGAAGTTCTTCTTCGAGCATTTCGTGCATAAAGGCCAGGAAGCGGCGAAGACCTGTGCGGATACGTTGCACAAGGTGCGTGCGCTGCGTCGCAGCGAGCCGCGTGCAGTAGCGGTCTAAAGGCTAAGTGAGGTCCATGGCCTCACTCAAAACCAAATGTGGGAGCGGGCTTGCTCGCGAAAGCGGTGTAACAGTCACATCGATGCTGGATGTGCCACCGTCTTCGCGAGCAAGCCCGCTCCCACATTGGTTCTACGCTGATTTCAGGCCAGGTTTTCGTCGGTGGTCGGCACGACCAGGATGCCGGCACGCAAACCATTCTTCACCTTGGGGTTCGGGAAGATGATCCGGGCGCCCTCTTCCTCGATGATCCAGCGGGTGTTGGCGATGTCTTCCGCCAGCAGGTAACCCACTTTCAGCTCCGAAAAGTTCTCGATGTCCGCTGGCAGGTTCAGGCGGAAGCTATCGCTGTGCTTGATGATTTCACGTGCCACGCTATATAGCTGCAAACCGTCCAGTGCTTCTTCAGTCAGTTCCGGCTCAGTGCCTTCGATGATCTGCTTGAGACGCCTCTCCAGCAGCGAGACATTGACCCCGGCGTTTTGCCCGAATGGCCGCGCCTTGCCAAGCTCCAGGGTGAAGGCCTCGGCACCGAGCTTGTCGTAAGTGTAAGCGCTGAACACGATGGACGGCTTGTTCTGCAACAGCACCGCTTCCATGCCGGCGGCACGCAGACGCGCCAGCTCCTGACGCGAATGCTGGCGGTCTTCTTTCCACGGATACAAGGCGAACTGCTCGATCTTCGAGCCGCGAATGGCCGTGTGCAGGTCGTAGTGCAGGCGCTGACGGTCCGGCAGACTGAAGAAACTCGCTGCCAGACGCTCCAGTTCACAGGCGCGCAAGGCTTCGGAGCCGCTGCTTTGTTCATGACGGCCATTGAACAGCCGATTGACGTCCTGCTCGATAAAACGCTCGCCTTTGCGAATCGCTTCAGGATTGCCGAACAGGAACAGAATACGTGCGCGCGGCTTCAGATCGCCGCGAGCGATGTCGTGCAACAGGCGATCGAGCAGCTCGATCGGCGCTGTTTCGTTGCCGTGGATCCCCGCCGACAGCAGCAGGTCCAGGCCATTGTCACGCGCTTCAGGTGGCCGGACTTCCAGCGCACCTTCGCTCAACCAGCGCATGCGCACGCCTTCGACAGTCAGTTGAGTCTTCTCCGCCGGTTCGCGGCCGGCGAGGGTCAGTTCAAGCAGTTTGCCGAGGGCGAGCATAGAGCGATTTCCTTAGTGGTCGTGGTTGCAATCCGGGCCGTGAACGTGTTCCTCGTCGTCGGTGAGGTCAGCCGGTTCCATCTCCAGTTGCAGACTTACCAGATTAGTCGCCAATGGGCGCAACAGCAGGTTGGCGTATTCGGCGTCGCCCTCCTCGACGTCCACACCGATCAGCAACTGGCCGCGGCCGTCCTGCTGGATCCACAGCTCTTTGCCTTGCCACATGACCGCGACGCGGGTGCAGGACGTCTCCAGTTGCGTGCCGTCGGTGTCTTCAAGGATCAGCTGCAGGGTATCGCTCATGTCTTTACGCTCTCATTTGAGATGAAGCAGCGCGCTGCCGTAGAGGGCGGCGCGCCGTCGATCAATTGATCTGGAATGGATAAACCGCGCCCAGTTTAAGGATTTGCGTCAGTTCATCCAGTGCCGTCCGGCACTCAAGCAGCAATTGCGGGTCCGCCAGATCGTTTTCGGTCATGCGGTCGCGGTAGTGCTTCTCGACCCATTCGGTCAGTGTGCCGTACAACGGTGCCGTCATGATAACCCCTGGGTTGACGGCCGCCAGTTCGGTTTCGTTGAGTGCGACGCGCAACCGCAGGCAAGCCGGGCCACCGCCGTTCTGCATGCTCTGCTTGAGATCGAAGACTTTCACTTCGCGGATCAGGCCGCCGGAGCTGGTCAAACCCTGCAGGTACTGCCAGACACGCTCGTTGCCACGGCATTCTTCCGGCACGATCAATAGCATGGAGCCGTCAGGACGCGACAGCAGTTGGCTATTGAACAGGTAGGAACGAACCGCATCGTCCACGCTTACTGCGGAACGCGGTACACAGATCGACTGAAATTTCCCACCGACTTTGGCGAGTTTGCTTTGCAGCTCAGCCAGCATCTGTTCGGTCTCGAGGAATGCGTCCTCGTGATAGAACAGCACTTCGCCGTTGCCGACCGCGATCACGTCGTTATGGAACACACCCTGATCGATCACCGACGGGTTCTGCTGGGCATAGACCACGCCGTCATCGCTCAAGCCATGCAGACGGGCAACGGCCTGGGACGCTTCGAGGGTCTGGCGCGCCGGGTACTTCTGCGGTGCCGGGTAGCGGGTGTCGAATGCGCTGCGACCGAAGACGAAGAACTCGACGCCGGCTCCGCCGTATTCACGGCAGAAACGCGTGTGGTTGGCCGCGCCTTCGTCACCGAACTGCGCCACGGCCGGCAAGGCGGCATGGTGAGCGAAGTGTTTCTGGTCAGCGAACATTGCCCCCAGCACGCGGCTGGTGGTCGGGTGTTCGATGCTGCGGTGATATTTGCAGTTGAGGTTGGCGGCGGTGAAATGCACACGACCGTCAGCGGTGTCGGCGCTCGGGCTGACCGTGGCGGCGTTGGCCACCCACATGCTCGACGCCGAGCAACTGGCAACCAGCAACGGCATGGCCTCTTTGGCCGCGCGCTCGATCACCTGCGCATCGGTGCCACTGAAACCCAGGCGACGCAGTGCGGCCACATCCGGGCGCTCTTGCGGTGCCAGCACGCCTTGCTGGAAACCCATTTCCATCAGCGCTTTCATCTTCGCCAGGCCTTGCAACGCCGCTTCCTTCGGGTTGGAAGACTGCTGGCTGTTGCTCTGGGACGCGACGTTGCCGTAGGACAGGCCGCCGTAGTTATGGGTCGGCCCCACTAGACCGTCAAAATTGACTTCATAGGATTTCATCAGCGAGGCTCCACGAAAATCTGTTGTTATAGGCATCAATAAAAATGACTGGAATGCAATCTGTGTAGCAGCTGCCGCAGGCTGCGTTCGGCTGCACAGCAGTCGTAAATCGGTACACCGTGTTTCCGGATCAGAATCATGGATACCGCAATCGCGGCTGCTTCGCAGCCGAACGCAGCCTTCGGCAGCTGCTACATAAAGCCTTACGAAAGCTTCACGCCCGGGGTCAGGGTCGCTGGCATCACCAGGTTCGGCGTTTCCAGCGAGGCCACCGGGTACGCGCAGTAATCTGCCGCGTAGTAGGCACTGGCGCGATGGTTGCCCGAGGCGCCGACGCCGCCGAATGGCGCGCTGCTTGCAGCGCCCGTCAGCTGCTTGTTCCAGTTGACGATACCGGCGCGGCTTTCCAGCCAGAACTGCTGGTAGCGCGCTTCGGAGTCCGACAGCAGACCAGCGGCCAAACCGTACGCGGTGTCGTTGGCTTCAGCGATCGCCGCTTCAAAATCAGCGTAGCGGATCACTTGCAGCAACGGGCCGAACAGCTCTTCGTCAGGACGATCGGCGACGGCGCTGACGTCCAGGATGCCCGGGGTCAACAAGGCCGACTGAGCCTGAGGCTGAGTCATTTCCAGCAGCGCCACGGCGCCGTTGGCCAGCAGGTGTTCCTGCGCATCCATCAACGCTTTCGCAGCGCCAAGGGAAACCACCGAGCCCATGAACGGCGCCGGCTGCTGATCGAAAGCACCGACTTCGATGGTCGCGCTGACCGCCACCAGGCGCGCCAGCAACGTGTCGCCCCAGGCACCTTGCGGCACCAGCAAGCGGCGGGCGCAGGTGCAACGCTGGCCGGCAGAGATGAAGGCCGACTGGATGATGGTGTACACCGCGGCGTCGAGGTCGGCGACCTGATCGACCACCAGTGGATTGTTACCACCCATTTCCAGCGCAAGGATCTTGTCCGGACGACCGGCGAACTGCTGGTGCAGGTGATTACCGGTACGGCTGGAACCGGTGAAGAACAGACCGTCGATGCCCGGGTTCGCCGCCAGAGCGATGCCGGTTTCGCGAGCACCTTGCAGCAGGTTCAACACGCCGGCCGGCAAACCAGCCTCGATCCAGCACTTGACCGTCAGTTCGGCCACTTTCGGTGTCAGCTCGCTTGGCTTGAACAGCACGCTGTTACCGGCCAGCAGCGCCGGCACGATGTGGCCGTTCGGCAAGTGACCCGGGAAGTTGTAAGGACCGAACACCGCCACCACACCGTGGGGCTTGTGGCGCAGCACAGCGGTGGCGTCGCCCAGCGGGCCGCTCTTCTCGCCGGTACGTTCGCGGTAGCTCTGCACCGAGATGGCAATCTTGTTGACCATGCTGGTGACTTCGGTCGCCGCTTCCCACAGGGGTTTGCCGGTTTCTTCACCGATGGTGCGGGCCAGTTCGTCCGCATGGTTTTTCAGCGCTGCAGCAAAGGCTTCCAGCACCGAGATACGTTCTTCCAGGGTACGCCGCGCCCAGCCCGGGAACGCCTGACGCGCCGCTTGCACAGCCGACTCGACCTGAGCGGCGGTGGCACCGACGCCGGACCACAGCACCTGCTGGGTCACCGGGTTCAGCGACTCGAAGGCTTCGCCCCCACCTGCCAGCCATTCACCTGCGATGTAAAGCGACTTCATTATTTCGACTCCCGAGCTGCGGACAACGCTACGGCGCGCACTTGATCGCCAGCGTTGAGTTGAAGACGTTTGGCGGTCTGCGGATCGACCACCAGGGTGCCGGCGGCCAGACGTGCAGGCGCAGCAGTGATCCGGCAGTCCTCGCGCTTGCGGTTGTGAATGATGAATGGCGTGGCATCGTCACCCGGTGTACCGACGGCCAGCACCAGCGCCTGGCTGTCGCGCACGGCGCGGATCTTGCCGGTTTCGCACTCGATCGCCGGGCCGGCATCGAAAATGTCGACGTAGCCCTGGTAGCTGAAACCTTCACTCTTGAGCATGGCCAGCGCCGGCTCGGTGTCGGGGTGAACCTGACCGATCACGTTGCGCGCATCCGGCGACAGGAAGCAGGTGTACAGCGGGAATTTCGGCATCAGTTCGGCGATGAACGCCTTGTTGCCCACGCCGGTCAGGTAGTCGGCCTGGCTGAACTCCATCTTGAAGAAGTGTCGCCCCAGGCTTTCCCAGAACGGCGAACGCCCGGCTTCGTCGGAAACACCGCGCATTTCGGCAATGATCTTGTTGCCGAACAGTTGCGGGAATTCGGCGATGAACAGCATTCGCGCCTTGGACAGCATGCGGCCATTGAGGCCGCTGCGGTAATCGGCGTGCAGGAACAGCGAGCACAGCTCCGAGTTACCGGTCAGGTCGTTGGCCAGGAACAGCGTCGGGATTTCGCGATAGATGTTTAGCTCTTGGGAAGCGCTGACCGTCAGACCGACCCGGAAGTTGTACCAGGGCTCACGCAGGCCGACGGCGCCGGCAATGGCGGAAATGCCCACCACACGAGCGTTGTCATCTTCGAGCACGAACAGGTAGTCCGCATCGCCCCGCCCGGCTTCGCCGCGAAAGGTCTTCTCGGCCCAGCCAACCCGATGGGCCAGCCGCTCTTCGTTGGCCGGCAAGGTGGTCAGGCCGGTGCCGGTGCTGCGGGCCAGGTCGATCAGAGCGGGTAAATCGCTGCTGCGTACGGGACGAACGATCATGCTATCTCCTCAAACGGGCCGCTTGCGCCACCCGTGAAACTCGCTGCTTTCTAAGCATTCTTTGAAGCAGGTGTTAAACCGCCACCAGGCGCACGCTGGCGCCTTCACCGACGCCCAGGGCTTCGGCCGCTTCCAGATCCAGGGTCACGGGTTTGCCCGGCGCGTAGTCAAGCTCGAGCATGACTGCGCGATAGTCCTGCAACTGGGCGTTGGCCACCAGGTACTGGCGACCGACACCTTTGACCGGCTCACCGATCTTCACCGGCACTACGCGGCTCTGGGCGATCGAACGGATCCCCGAGACGCGGGCATGCAGGGTCGGGCCACCGTCGAAAATGTCGATGTAGTGATCGGTCTCGAAACCTTCGCGCATCAGGATGTCGAAGGTGATCTGCGCCCGCGGGTGCACCTGACCCATCGCCTCTTGAGCGGAGTCCGGCAGCAGTGGCACGTAGATCGGGTAATGCGGCATCAGTTCGGCGAGGAACGTACGGCTTTTCAGCCCGCACAGACGCTCGGCTTCGGCGTAGTTGAGGTCGAAGAAGTTGCGACCGATGGCATCCCAGAATGGCGAGTCGCCGTTTTCATCGCTGTAGCCGACGATCTCGGTCACCACGGAATCGGCAAAACGCTCCGGATGGCTGGCCACGAACAGCAAACGGCCACGGGAATTGAGCTCGGCCCAAGGCGAACCCACCAGCTCGCGCTGCACGTAGAAGCTGGTCAGCAAGCTGTTGCCGGTCAGGTCGTGGCACTGCGAGAGCACGTGGATCTTGTTGTGAATCTTCAGCTCGCGGGAGGCGTGCACGAACGTTTCGTTGCGGAAGCTGTAGAACGGCTCGGAATAACCGGCCGATGCCACGATTGCCGAGCAACCGACCAGTTTGCCGGTGGCAGAGTCTTCGAGGACGAAGAAATAGCTTTCCTCACCGTTGAAACTCACTTCGGCGGCGAACGAAGCTTCGCTTGCCGCGATCTTGTCGCTCAGGCGTTCAACGTCATCCGGCAAGGAAGTGACACCAATCGGGCTATCCGCAGCCAGACGCTGTACCTCGCCCAGATCAGCCATTTGCGCGGGGCGCATCACCAGCATGGTGTCACTCCTTTTTCGAAAAACTCTATGAGGAAAAACCGGGCGGTCATTGCAGACACTCGGACCACTGTGGGAGCGGGCTTGCTCGCGAAGGCGATTCATCAGTCAACATCGTTGCTGTCTGAACCACCGCCTTCGCGAGCAAGCCCGCTCCCACATTTGATCCGGCCAGGCATAAAAATTGGGTTCGACGCCTGAACAGCCAGGCGTCGAAGGGTCTATCAGGCTTGCGTCAGTTTTGCTGCGGCACGTTCGAAGCGGTCCAGACCGGCATCGATATCGGCGTCTTCCACCACCAGGCTTGGGGCGAAACGCACCACGTCCGGACCGGCTTGCAGCACCATCAGGCCTTCTTTTTCAGCGGCGTTGAAGATGTCCTTGGCCTTGCCTTTCCAGGCATCGCTCAAGACGCAACCGATCAACAGGCCCATGCCACGCACCTTGGTGAACAGGCCGTATTTTTCGCCGATCTGCTCAAGGCGCGCCTTGAACTTGTCGTGCTTGGCGGTGACGCCAGCCAGCACTTCAGGGGTGTTGACTACGTCGATCACGGCTTCCGCGACAGCGCACGCCAGCGGGTTGCCGCCGTAGGTGGTGCCGTGGGTGCCGACGACCAGGTGCTTGGCCAGGTCTTCGGTGGTCAGCATGGCTGCGATCGGGAAACCACCGCCCAGGCTCTTGGCGCTGGTCAGGATGTCCGGAATCACGCCGTAATGCTGGTAGGCGAACAGATGGCCAGTACGGCCCATACCGGTTTGCACTTCGTCGAAGATCAGCAGCGCGTTGTGCGCGGTGCACAGTTCGCGGGCACCTTGCAGGTATTCGAGTTCGGCCGGGATGACACCGCTTTCGCCCTGGATCGGCTCCAGCACCACAGCGCAAGTCTTGTCGGAAATGGCGGCTTTCAGTGCGGCCAGATCGTTGTACGGCACGTGGCTGATGCCGGTGATTTTCGGACCGAAGCCATCGGAGTACTTCGACTGGCCACCGACGTTCACGGTGAACAGGGTACGGCCGTGGAAGCTGTTGAGCGCGGCGATGATTTCGTACTTCTCGCTGCCGAAACGGTCGAAGCCGACACGACGGGCCAGCTTGAAAGCGGCCTCGTTGGCTTCGGCGCCGGAGTTGCAGAAGAAGGCGCGGTCGGCAAAAGTGGCGTCGACCAACTTATGCGCCAGGCGCAGGGCCGGCTCATTGGTGAACACGTTGGACACGTGCCAAAGCTTGTTCGCCTGCTCGGTCAAGGCACTGACCAGCGCCGGATGCGCGTGGCCCAATACGTTAACGGCAATCCCGCCGGCGAAGTCGATCAGCTCGCGACCGGACTGGTCCCAAACGCGGGAACCGGCGCCACGCACAGGAATGAATGCGGCAGGCGCATAGTTGGGAACCATTACCTGATCGAAATCGGCGCGTTGTACCGCAGCGTGCTCAACGGACATCGGAGTCTCCTGAAGAGAAAACACTCGCCTGAAACTGGCGAGCGATGGGGGGATTGTAAGGACAGTTTTCAGCCCGGCCTTGCCGCCAAGCGACAACTTCTTATAGCGCAAACCCCGGATTTTCCCGGGTTTACGGCAATGCGACATATAGGGTCGCAAAGGCGCAGTTTAACTGGCGGCGAGCGTTTGCGGCAGGTTTGCTCCGTTGTAACTGATGCCAATTGCCCGAGTGCGGTAAATATGTACCGCACGGCGTTCGCGTTCGCGGGTTTTCCTACGGGTCTATCCCTTCCGGCCTATCCGTATGAACAACGAACAAACTGACAACCCCACTTTCGATGCCTTCAGACCGGATGTTCATTATCAGCATCTGCTCAATGTCATTCCGACCTGGCTGCGTCAGGCAACACCACATCGACGGGTTGCCCTGAGCAAGATCACACCGAGACTGTCACCCGCGCTCAAGAGCGCGCCCCAGCATCAGCACGCCGAGCTGGGCAGACTCATTACACACCACATGACGAGCCAGAACCGGGTTGATCAAGCGCTGGCCAACCTGCGAAACCCCGGCGACTTCGCCGCGCCATTGCTCTCCAACGCTATCAAGGCGCGTTTTGGCCTGGAGCTGGATGTGCGCGGGACTTTTCTACGTCTTTATTTACCCGATCACCTTCCCTGGCTGCGCATGAAGACGGGGGCGGCCCGCACCTGGACTGTGTCGCTGCTGGACGCAGCGCTGCACAATTTCGAAAACGCTGAAACCGAAGCTGACGCCTTCGAATCTGCTTCGACCTACATCACGCAGCCCTCTTCCATCGGGCAATTCACTGTTCTGCCACAGATTCTGGAAAAAATGCCCATCGTGGCGTTTACCCACCTGTGCCGGGAGCTGGACATTGGCGCGCGCTATAAATCCTATCTGGAAGAAAATCTGGGCGTCAGCAATCCAGTGGTTGCAGCGATCCTGCAGCCCAAAATTCGCGAGAGCCAGAAATCAGCGCTGACGGCGGCCCTGCATATGGCGCAAATGCAAAAGCTGATCGGCAGTGATGTCCAGCGCCTGATCCTCGGCCCGCTCGACGGGCTGCCGAACCTGCGCTTGCGCGGCCAGGCATGGGGCTGTCATGAACTGACGATCTTGAATGCCCGCCTGACCGGCATCGTGATATTTGCTCCGGATCTGGAACGTGCACGCGAACCAGTCAGCGTAGTGGCCTACATCCCCGATGACCCGCAACAGCCAATCAAGGAATATTCCTCTTCTGCAGCATTCGCGGCGGAACTGAGCCAGCGCTTGCGCGATCCGGCCTATCAACAATTCTTCAGTCGATTCATCAACCATGAAGATCGCGGTTATTTCTTTTCGCAACTGAACACCCTGCTTGCCCCTGTCACCTGGCAACCGGTCGAACCGGGCGATTCACGTCCTAGCTGGAGAGAGGCCCCAAACCCGCGTGCAAACCTGCGGCTGGAGTCAGCGCCGATCAACGGGGACCTGTGGGCTCATCTGTATCAGCGCAAACTCGACATGATCCTCAACGACGCACGGGTAATCGCCGTTTCCACCGCCACAGTGGATCAGAAGGTGCGCTGGGCACTGTGGGATTCCTTTACCGAAATCGCCTCGGCATTGCTCAACATCGCAGCCTTTATCGCCCTGCCGTTCGTGCCGTTTCTTGGCGAGCTGATGCTGGCCTATATGGCGTACCAGTTACTCGATGAAACCTTCGAAGGCATCATCGACTGGGCCGAAGGCCAGGGCCGGGAAGCCTTTGGGCATTTGTTGGGCGTGGTTGAATCCGCGGTGCAAGTGGGCACCTTTGCTGCAGGCGGCGTGATTGCAGCAGGTGAATTTCGCGCAGTGCTGCCACGGGAGATCGTGCAGTTCATTGATCGTTTCAACTCAGTCAAACGACCAAATGGCGAAGCCCGTTACTGGAAACCCGAGCTGACGACGTACCAGCAATCCATCGCGCTGCCCGAGCAGGCAAAGACTGATGCACTGGGACTGCATCGGCACCAAGGCAAAACCGTGCTCTCGCTGGAAGGCAAACAATATTCCGTTACTGAAGATCCGCTGACCGGCCAGCATCGCATCGAACACCCCACTCGTCCCGATGCCTATCAACCTGCCTTGGCGCACAACGGTAAAGGTGCCTGGCAGACGGAACTCGACCAACCGCTGACCTGGGATCAAACCACCCTGCTGCGGCGCATCGGTGCGGACATGCAGCGTTTTTCGTCGAGCGAGTGCGAACGCATGTTGAACATCAGCGGCAGCCACGAAAATGCCCTGCGCCAAATGCATGTGAACAACGGGCAACTGCCTCCGTTACTGGCCGACACGCTTGAACGTTTCAAGATTGATCAGGACCTGCAGATTTTCATCGATCAAATCGGCAGCGAACGCGCCGACGACTACCTCAACGCCGACCCGGCGACACAACTGGAACTGCTCTGCGACTACGGTTACTGGCCAGCGGACAAAGGGCTGCGACTGGTTGACGGGACACAAACCGTTTGGGAGCGTATCGCCGCAGGCCAGCCTTTGGTACAGATCGATCTGGCGCAACTGAGCGATAACGACTTGTTGCAAAGCTTGCTGCAAACCATGGGCGACGGCGACACCAGGACAATGATGCAGGAAGAGTTCGGCGTGCCGTCACCCAGCTACGCAACCCGGGCTCGTACCTTGCGCCACAACCTGGCAGCACTGGCTGAAACTAAAAGGGAAGCACTATTCGAACAGCGCTACCGCAGGCACGAAAACAATAGCCGTTCGTTGGTGCAGAGAATCAAGGACATCGAGCACTGCCTGCCAACCAGCATCGCCGAATCCCTGCTCGACAGCACGAGCGCAGAAGTGCGGCGGCAACTCGAAAGTGGATCAGTGGCAAAACGGTTCAGGGAAATGGCGAAAGAGGCTGGCCTGCAAGTGCGGGTGACGCGCGCCTATGAGGGACTGGATCTGCGCTCGACCCGCAACAACACCGACACCCATCAATTGGTGCTGCGCTCGCTGGAACGCCTGCCCGGCTGGTCGGGACGGGTTCGACTGGAAATTCGCCATTACACCCATGACGGACCACTGATCGACAGCATCGGCAATCCGCAGGCTACCTCGCGCAAGGTGCTGGCATTGAACACCGAAGGCGCCTATCAAGCCTTTGATGCTGTCGGCGAACCGCTCAACAGTGCCGGCACGCTGTACTCAAGCCTGTTACAGGCATTGCCCGACAGCGAGCGAATTGCCCTGAACATCAACATCGGTGAGGCTGAAAGATTCCAGCGGATGATTCGTGAACATGCGTTGGATCGTGACTCATTGCGTTTGTTGCTGGCACAGCACCCGATCCTCAAAACCACCTACGATCCCAGCGTGATGCGCTTGCTCGGCGGGTCCGATGGCTACCGGCAGATGCCAAGAAATACCCCCACCCTGCAAACCCGGGCCCATTCACTGTTTCCGCATCTGACAGCGGAGCAACTGCAACGCTTTGTCGAACGCTTGCAGCCGCATCCCGATGGTCCCCGGGCCGAACTCCACCGACTGTTCAATCAGCACGTGCAATTGTCAGGAGAACTCAATACCTGGCTCAGTGAAGTCCCGCGATTTGCACCGGACATACAAATCAGATTCGACGCCGAACAGCTAGGTGTCCAGCAACAATTGCGTCGGCAGCTGACGGGAGAGTTGCTGAACTGCTGGCGCCGCCAGGCCACTTGGGACAGCATCAATGACGAACCCGTTTCCTTCCATTTCTCCCAGCCGATATGGGGGGAATTACCCCGGTTGAGCGTCGACTTTCCGCACGTTGGCAACTTGATGCTGGGAGGTCATCGCACCACCCACGGCGTGAATCAATTCCTCAAGAGATTTTCCGGTCTGCGCCGACTTGTGCTGCGCGACTTCAACCTCGGTCAACTGCCAGATGCCATCGAGCAATGGCCGCAGCTCCACGAATTGATCCTCAGCGACTGCGCTGTGACTCTCACCGCGCAAAGCCAGGCCACGATCGCGTCGCTAAAGCATCTGCAGGTGCTCGACCTGTATAAAAATCCGCTTGGGTTAATTCCAACGCTGGAGAGCATGCCAGACCTGAACTACATCGATATTTCCAGTACCGCCCTCTCCGAAGTACCGCCCGGATTGATGTCGCGACCTCTCCTTCGTACCGCGCTGCTCAACGACAACCGGATAGAAGAACTTCCCGCCACGCTTTTCAGTTTGCCGAGCAATGTACAAGAAGGTTTCGACCTGGGTGGCAACCCGATTTCCACTGCCGGTCGCGAACGCATAAAAATCCATTTCAACCAGACTCGCCGCGACTTCGGCATCTTTGCCGAACAGGCCGACATCCAGCGCCTGCAAGTACTGTATCCACGCCTGGATCAAGAGGAAGCCAGCGACTTCATCTATCGCCTGCCCGGTACGTTCGCTGACGGCCGAACCGAACTGACACGCATGGAAACCGAGTACGACACCTTGCGCAACGAACTGGCCGCCTGGACGGCCGACGTACCACCGGTTCATCCCGTCAGCGGCCAACCCTTTACCGCTCAACAGCTTTTGATCGAGCACGCCAACCGCGATGAGTTCAAGCAGTTGATGGAACGCTGCTGGCGTCGGGAAACCGACATGGACGATTTCAATGAGGCGTCTGCGCCCACCTACAACATGACCCTGAACACGATCATCACCGGTGATCTACCCGCACTGAGCGCGGACTTCAGTCATGTCACGGTTCTGTACTTGCACAGCGACTCCGGGCTGACGTCCGGCGCCGGGCACTTTCTGCAACGCTTTGCGCGCCTCAAGAGCCTGACCATCCGCGAATACTCACTGCATGAAATTCCAGACGCGATCTTCAGGATGGGCGATCTGACGGCACTGACGCTGAGCGAATGCGATCTCACCCTGACCACAAAAGACATACAGGGACTGGCGGGAATGGAACGCCTCGACTATCTGGATTTGAGTGACAACCCGCTGGCACTTGCACCGGACGTCAGCCAGATGCCCGATCTCGCAAACCTGATGCTCAGCGACACCGGCATCAGCGAACTGCCCGCAGGCTTGTTGCAATTGAAGTCACTGGAAGTCGCGGATTTAAGCGGCAATGCGATCACTCACATCCCCAGCGACATTCTGGAGTTGCCGTTGGAAATTGCCGAAAGCATCAACCTGCGGGGCAACCCGCTGAATGAACAGAGCCTGCAAACCCTGATCGCCTATTTCAAAAAGACCAGCACCGATTTCGGCGTCGAAGCTGTGATCGAACAGGCTGAAATGGAGATATCGACGTCGGAAGATTCCGATCCTGACGAATGAACCTTAACCGCGTTCCGGCGGCACCGAAGACAATTCGAAAGGACTGCTGCTGCGCCGCTGGTTGCGATCTTCCCGTGGCGTGGCGCCGAAGAAATTGCGGTAGGCGCTGGAGAAATGCGGCCCCGAGGAGAAGCCACACGACAAGCCGATCTGGATGATCGACTTGCTGGTTTGCATCAACATCTGCCGGGCCTTGTTCAGGCGCAGCTCCAGGTAGTACTGGCTCGGCACGCGGTTGAGATATTGCTTGAAGATCCGCTCCAGTTGCCGACGGGACACGCACACGTGCTGGGCGATTTCGTCGGTGGTCAGCGGTTCTTCGATGTTGGCTTCCATCAGCAGCACCGCCTGGGTGAGCTTCGGATGGCTGGAGCCGAGACGGTTCTGCAACGGGATGCGCTGGCGCTCGCCACCCTCGCGAATGCGCTCGACCACCAGCTCTTCGGACACCGCACCGGCCAGTTCCGCACCGTGGTCGCGGGCCAGCACCGCCAGCAGCAAGTCGAGCACCGACATGCCGCCGCATGCAGTCAGGCGGTCGCGATCCCAGTCGAACAGATGACTGGTGGCAATGACTTTCGGGAAGCGTTCGGTGAAATCGTCCTGCCAGCGCCAATGCACGGCAGCACGATAACCGTCGAGCAAACCCAGTTGTGCCAACGGATAGACACCGGCGGACAAACCACCAATCACGCAACCGGCACGCACCAGTTGCTTGAGCGCACTGCTGAGCGCTGGCGCCAGTGCAGTCGGTGGTTCGTCAGCGAGCAGGAACAGTTTCTGGAAGTTCTCGAGCTTGCCGGTCCAGGCTTCGCCGGGCAATTGCCAGGCGTTTTCGCTCGGCGGTTCGGCCTGCAAAAACGACAGTTCGTAGACCACGTCCGGATGCACACGCTGGGCAACACGCAAGGCCTCCTCAGCCAGCGCAAGCGTCAGTGCTTTAGTGCTGGGCCAAATCAGGAAACCAATTCGATGGGCAGTCATGGCGGGCAATCCGAAGCGAAGAACAGTGATGAAGGCATGGGCCAATGCTAGCCCGTAAATGAACGCAAATCTCGAAACCGCCCCGGATCAAATGTGGGAGCGGGCTTGCTCGCGAAGGCGGTGTGTCTGTGGCATAGAAGAAAACTGACCACCGCCTTCGCG